>NZ_JACAPT010000020.1:0-13632 GCF_013385565.1 Pseudomonas sp. E6002
CGAGTGGTGGGGCAAGAGCGTTTTGCTTACTTTTGCGCTGTTCAAAAGTGAGCCGCTGTAAGAGCGGAACCGATATAAGCCATCACCCAAATAACGGATATACACCCCACCTCAGCAACAAAGCCTACGCCGTCTTCCCGGTATGGTTATTCAGCGAAATAACCTTGGTCTTCCCAATCCGGTGACGATAAATCTCACGCAGGTACTTGATCGCCTTCTTCACACAATCCCGCGACAGACGAATATCGTTGATCGACACAAACTTGTCCTTGTCGTTGATCAACTCACGATACTTCTTCTCGTACATCGGCTTGATCGCATACCAGTTGGTATCCAGGATCTTCGCCGGGTTCTCGAACTCGTTGAGCAGCTCATCAATCCGGTCTTCATCAAAATCCTCATGGATGATGAAATCCAGGATCGAATTATCCAAGGTGTCATCAAACCGATACGGATTACGCGCAAAACAGCGCTTGATAAATGCCACGATCAACGTCAAAAAATCATCCGACAGGCACGGGCTTTTAGCGATCAAGGTCGTGAGCGACAAGTTGGCCGACGCCCCGATCACCAGCGCATACCGTTTGAGCGTCGTATTAGGAAACAGGCTGTTGAGGTGCGTCTTGAGCCGATTCAGGTCCATATAGGACAGCTTGTAATCCTTGGGCAACGACACAATCGACACCACCGACGAGCAGTTCTTGAAGAAGTGCAAGTCATGCAACGCCGCCGCGTCATAGCCGGAATTCTTGTACTGCTCCAGGGAGGCCTTGTACCGCTTGGACTCAATCGGCAACAGGCTGATGCCTTCGATCGCCTGGGTCACCTTGTTGAAGTGCGGCAGATCAATGGAACGGAAAAACAGGTCGTCGATGTTCAGCCGCTGCGGCTCTTTTTCGAACACCTTGAACTTGTCGCTCGAAGGCGCCGGCGTTTCCGGCACCACCGATTCGGCATAGGCAATCGCCACCGGGCCGGCCAGGCTCATGAACAGGTCGTTGGCATCCAGGCGGATGGTCTCGCCAATGTCGATCCCGGCGCGACGGAAGTAGTTCTGGTCGTAGTCGGTGGTAACCGCCTGGGCCGTCAGAATGTTGAAGATCTGCTGCGAGATGTACTGGTTGGCGTGCTTTTCCATGGCATTGACATCAATGTTCTGGATGTTGCCGTCATCGCTTTCCTCGGCGTAACGCATGATGTCGTTGGAGATCAGCATCATCGCGTTCCACGGTCGGATACGGCCTTTCACGCTGGCTTCGCTGCTGTCTTCATTGTCGAAGTTGTACGAGAAGTCCCATTCTTCCGACAGGTATTTGCACAACAGCCGCCCGGCGTTGATGTGCAGCGCCTCGGACATTTCGCTGCGGTGATCGGAGATGTTCGGCAGCACACAAATCCCGCTGGTGAAGATCGGTTCGAACACGAAGGCGTGACCGCTTTTGCTGTCGTGTTCGTCGGCAGGCTTGGTGTCGAACGTCTTGTTCATGTACGAGTGCTGCTGGGCCAGGCCGAACTCCGAGGCCATGCCTGAACCGGTACCGCCGCCGGCACTGAAGATCGAGAAGTACAGGCGCGACTGGTTGGCCTTGATGCCGCAGGAGTCGATCAGGTACGAGTGGATCATCTTCCAGTCGGGGCTGGAGAAGCGCTGGGTGTCTTTGTTGAGGATGATCTTGGCCAGGTACTGGCCGAGGATCGGCGCGTTACCGGCGCCGCCGGCATGGACTTCCGAGAGGTCCATGATTTTCATCTTGCTGTAGTCCCGCAGGAAACCGCTTTTCTCACCCTTGCGCGAGAAACGGATGCGCCCGGCAATGTCCTTGTCCAGGTCGCCCAGCATCACCAGCGGCTCGACCAGGAACACCGGTTTGGTGCCCTTGTTCGAACCCAGGCGCAGGTTGTTGCGAATCCACTGGGCGGGGCGGTAGCCCTTGTCGGTGGATTTGTCTTCGTTGCTGAATTCGTTGAGGTAGAACTTGCGGGCGTTGTACACCAGCTCTGCCACATCCAGGGCAATGTTGGAGCCACAGCGGCCCAGGCCGATCAGGCACACCGAGGGGAATTCCTGCTCATTGCGCAGTTCACCGTCGACTTCCAGGTGCGGTGCGCGCGGGAACACCATGTCGCGCAGGCCGTCGAGGTTGTCGAGGATGCGGTCGGTGTTGGTTTCGGTGAAGTACAGGTACTGCTGGGTGGCCAGTGGGCGGGCGGTGCTCAATGACTTTGAACCTGAGGGTTTTTCCGCAGGGGCTGTCAGCAACACGTCGGATACCGCGGTGGCAGAGTTATTTTTAGAAGTCATTGTGCGCCATGTGCCTGGACGGATGGCTGAGTGAGTATCAAATAGCCATCACAGAATGAGAGATCGCGACTTTACAGTGCGTCCGGGTCTTGGGCGATAGGGTTTAACCCTAGGGTTTTAAGGGGAAAGCCTGGCCGGACTCTGATGAATCGGCCGTTCGTCGGAGTTCTTTAGTGAAATGATGGCGATTTGCCAAATATGTGGGAGCGAGCAAGCCCGCCCCCATATTCAGCGAATTGGCCGAACGATGGACGCCGGGCCCGCACGACCCGAATGCGGATCTTTCGGCGCGGGGTCACCCCCCGTCAGGCCCAGCAGGCTGAACAGGTTGTTCTGGTCCAGGCTGTTGATCACCGCGCTGATATCACTCAACGGCACCGCAGCGCTGAGCAGGTAACCCTGAACAAAATCACAGCCGTGTTTTTGCACCACTTCAAATTGTTGCAGGGTTTCCACGCCCTCGGTCACCACCTGCAGGTGCAGGGTGTGGGCCATGCCGATAATGGCCTGGACGATCTCGATGTCGGCGTTCGACTTGGGGATATCCTGGATAAATGAACGGTCGATTTTCAAGGTGTTCAACGGCAGGCGCTTAAGGTAGGCGAGGGACGAGTAGCCGGTGCCGAAGTCGTCGATGGACAGCGACACGCCCAGGGCGCGGATTTGCCGTAGCAATGCCAGGGTGCTGCTGATATTGCCCATCAGCGCGTTCTCGGTTACTTCCAGTTCCAGACGATTGGCCGCGATCCCGCCGAAGCGCAGGGCGTTTTCGATCTCATCGGCCAACTCGTCACGGGTCAGGTTGAGGGCCGAGCAGTTCACGGCCATGACCAATTCAGTGTGGCCTTGCTCCGACAGCAGGCTCAGGTCGTGACAGGCCTGGCGCAGCACCCAGTGATCCAGTTCGGCAATCAGCCCGTTGCTTTCGGCAATGCCGATGAACCGGTCCGGGGTCAGCAGGCCATGTTGGGGGTGTTGCCAGCGCACCAGGGCTTCGAGGCGCGTGACCCTGCCTTTTTTCAGGTCAAGTATCGGTTGGTAAAACAGCACCAACTCGTTCTTGCCCCGCAGTGCGGCGCGCAGTTCCTCTTCCAGCTGCAGTTCCAGGAAGGCCCGGGTTTTCAGGTTGGAGCTGAAGAAGTTCAGGCTATTACGCCCGGCATCCTTGGACTGATACAGCGCCAGGTCAGCGGTCTTCAGCAGCTCTTCGCTGGTTTTGCCGTCTTCGGGAAACAGGCTGATGCCGATGCTGGTGGTCATCACCATGCGCCGGCCGGCCAGTTCGATGGGGTCTTTCATTTTCTGCATGATGCGCTGGGCCATGTGCCGCGCTTCATCGCGGTGATGGATGCTGATCAGGATGCAGAATTCGTCACCGCCAAACCGCGCGACCACGTCGTCATGGCTGCGCACCGAGCTTTTGATGTGGCCGGCCAGCACCGTCAGCAGTTCGTCGCCGGCGTCATGGCCGAGGCTGTCGTTGATGCGCTTGAAGTGATCGATATCCAGGAAGATCACCGCCAGCATGCCGTCGGTGGCGGTTTTTTCCGCGAGTTTCTCGGCGAAGATCTGGTTGAAACCACGGCGGTTGAGCAGGGTGGTCAGGGCATCGTAATGCGCCACCTGTTGCAGCGAGGCGCGGGCCTGGTCCAGTTCGGTGAGCAGGGCGTTGACCCGGCGCAGGTCGGTTTCCTTGTGTTGCAGCTTCTTGTCCGCGAGGGCAGCACTGATGCTGCTGCCAATCACCAGCAGAGCGATGACCGCCACCAGCAGCCCCAGTTGGACCGGGTTGTTGTCCACCGGCAGTGCCGACTGTACGAGGTCTTCGGGTACCAGCAGCTGCATGGCCGCCATGCCGGTGAAGTGCATGCTGATAATGCCCGCGCCGAGCACCAGGCTGGCCGCGTACTTGAGCAATTGATGGAACATGCCGGTGCCGTTGCGCAGGTACAGCGACAGCAGCAACGCCGCCAGGCTGGCGCCGATCGCGATCAACACAGAGGCGAGGAACAAGCCAGTCTCGAAATACACGCCCGCCTCGGAGCGCATGGCCGACATGCCCACGTAGTGCATCAGCGCAATACCCAGCCCCATCCACACCGACGCCAGCACATATTGGTGGGCGCGCAGCCTTGGATGACTAAGGGTTTGCATGGCGAACAGCGCCGCGATCAGGGCGATCAGCAGCGAGGCGAACGTCATGATCAATTCGTAGTGAATCGCGATAGGCGCCTGGAAGGCCAGCATGCTGATGAAGTGGGTCGACCAGATGCCGCCTGCCAGGCAGCCCGCGCCTACCCAGCGCCAGTGCCGTTGAGCCTTGGGGTTGTCGACATGGCCGACCCGCTCGGCCATGTCCAGGGTGCCGAAGCCCGCTGCACAGGCCACCACGTAAGCCAGTAGCACCAGAAAGGGGTTATGACTGCAATTGAGTAATAAGTGCCCACTGTCCGGAAGGTCGGTAAAAAAATGCAAACCAAGCCATTCCATAGCATGTCCCGTCACAGAGTTTTAGTCTGACTGCGTCTTTCAGTATAGAGAGCGTGAGCGAGTTACAAGGATTGATGGCAGATTGCTTCTAATTATTTGGCGATGATTTTATAAACAACTAGAACCAAATGATTAGGGATGACCGCCCGGGTCGCCCGATGGAGTGACATCAGACTTACGAATCATTACAGACAATCCCCACGAGGCTGACTAGATTGCAGGTTCCGGGCTCAGGATGCGTCTGGCATCGCGGCTCACATAACAATAAAAGAGACGGACCCATGCAGAACTCGACCCAAGCGGCGAATGCCTGGCGCATTCTGTTCCTGCTGTTCCTGGCCAACCTGTTCAACTTTTTCGACCGCACCATTCCCGCGATCATCATCGAGCCGATCCGCATGGAGTGGCACCTCAGCGACTTCCAGCTCGGGATCATCGGTACCGCGTTCACCATTGTTTATGCAATTGCCGGCTTGCCGCTGGGGCGCCTGGCCGATACCGGCTCGCGCAGCAAACTCATGGGCTGGGGCCTGGCGGCGTGGAGTGGCCTGACAGCGGTCAATGGTCTGGTGGGCAGTTTCTGGACCTTTTTGCTGGTGCGCATGGGCATCGGCATCGGCGAGGCCAGTTATGCGCCGGCGGCAAACTCGCTGATCGGTGACCTGTTTCCCGCCCACCGCCGTGCCCGGGCCATGGGGATCTTCATGCTGGGCCTGCCCTTGGGCCTGTTGCTGGCCTTCTTCACCATTGGTGCGATGGTCAAGGCGTTCGACAGCTGGCGTGCGCCATTCTTTATTGCCGCGGTGCCGGGGCTGATCCTTGCGGTGTTCATGTTCTACATCAAGGAACCCAAGCGCGGCGCGGCGGAAGCCGTGCAAGTCTCCCAGGAGAAAGTCGACCGGCCGATTCGCCGGGTGCTGGCGGTGCCGACATTCCTCTGGCTGGTGCTGGCCGGGTTGTGCTTCAACTTCGCCACCTATGCCTGCAACTCGTTCCTGGTGCCGATGCTGCAGCGCTATTTCCTGCTGCCGTTGCAGGATGCGGCAGTCGCCACCGGTGTCATCGTCGGTATTACCGGCCTGGTGGGCCTGACCCTGGGTGGCTGGATTGCCGACAAGATCCATCAACGCATCGCTAACGGCCGGCTGCTGTTCGCGGCGTGCAGTTTGATCATCTCGACCGTCACCACTGCTTGGGCGTTGCACGCCGGGCGGATCGAGATCGGTGTGTTTGTGGCGTTGTTCAGCGTGGGCTGGTTGTTTGCCTACAACTTCTATACCTGTGTTTATACGGCGATCCAGGACGTGGTCGAGCCGCGCCTGCGGGCCACGGCGATGGCGTTGTTCTTCGCCGGCTTGTATTTGCTGGGGGGTGGCATGGGGCCGATTGTGGTGGGCGGGTTGTCGGATCATTTTGCCCATTCGGCGATGTATGCCGACGGTGCCCAGCAGATGACCGAGGCTTACAAGGCGGTGGGACTGCATGACGCCATGTACCTGATTCCGGTGGCGCTGTTTTTGACCATGCTGTTTCTGTTCCAGGCGTCCCGCAGTTTTGTGCGCGATGCTCAGCGGATGAAGGATGGGTTGGGGGTGGTGGAGGTGCCGGGTACGGCGGTTACTGCCTGAGACCGAGGTGACGCCTTCGCGAGCAAGCCCGCTCCCACATTAGACCGCATTCTCAAGATGGAACTCGGTCAAATGTGGGAGCGGGCTTGCTCGCGAAGAGGTCATCAATAACAACGATGTCTACAGTGAATAAAAAAGGCCCGCATTGCGCGGGCCTTTTTGTTTGGCAGGGTAGGGCGGCGAAGTTAGCCCGCGACCAACACCCGAATCGCTTCCAGTCGCAGCGCCGCCTTGTCGAGCATCGCCAGGCCTTGCTCGCGCTGTTGGCGCAGGGCAACCAGTTCGCTGTCGCGCACGGTCGGGTTGACCGCTTGCAACGCGGTCAGGCGCGCCAGTTCTTCGTCGGTATCCGCCGCCAGGCGACGTTGAGCCTCGGCCACACGCTCGGCGTGACGCGGGGCAATCTTCTCCTCACCGGCGTTGATCCGCGGCGTCAGCTGGTCGCGCTGGGCCTGGACGAACTTGTTGGCGCTGGCCCGCGGCACGCTTTCCAGCTGGTCGTTCAAGGTCAGGAACGAGACGCGGCCCGACAGGTCATTGCCGTTGGCATCCAGCAGGCAACGCAGTGCCGCCGGTGGCAGGTAACGGCCCAACTGCAGCGAACGCGGAGCAACCACTTCGCTGACGTAGAGCAGTTCCAGCAACACGGTGCCCGGCTTGAGCGCCTTGTTCTTGATCAGCGCCACGGCGGTGTTGCCCATGGAACCGGACAGCACCAGGTCCATGCCGCCCTGCACCATCGGGTGTTCCCAGGTGATGAACTGCATGTCTTCGCGCGACAGCGCCTGGTTACGGTCGTAGGTGATGGTCACACCTTCGTCGTCGCCCAGGGGGAAGCTGGCGTCGAGCATTTTTTCGCTGGGTTTGAGGATCAGCGCGTTTTCCGAATGGTCTTCGCTGTCGATGCCAAAGGCGTCGAACAGGGTTTCCATGTAAATCGGCAGGGTGAACTGGTCGTCTTGCTCAAGGATCGCTTCCACCAGCGCATCACCTTCGCCAGCGCCGCCGGAGTTGAGCTCCAGCAAACGGTCGCGGCCGGTGTGCAGTTCGGCTTCGAGGCGCTCGCGCTCGGCACGGGCTTCGTCGATCAGCCCTTGCCACTCGCCGTCGTCGGCGTTTTCCAGCAGCGGCAGCAGGCGCGGGCCGAACTGGTGCTGCAAGGCGTTGCCGGTCGGGCAGGTGTTGAGGAACGCGTTCAGCGCCTCGTGGTACCACTGGAACAGGCGCTCTTGCGGGCTGGTTTCCAGGTACGGCACGTGCAGTTCGATCACATGTTTCTGGCCGATCCGGTCCAGACGGCCGATCCGTTGTTCCAGCAAGTCCGGGTGGGACGGCAGGTCGAACAGCACCAGGTGGTGGGAGAACTGGAAGTTGCGGCCTTCACTGCCGATTTCCGAGCAGATCAGCACCTGGGCGCCGAATTCTTCGTCCGCAAAGTAGGCGGCAGCGCGGTCACGCTCGAGGATGTTCATGCCCTCGTGGAACACCGTGGCCGGGATGCCGGAGCGCACGCGCAGGGCGTCTTCCAGGTCCATGGCGGTTTCGGCGTGGGCGCAGATCACCAGGACTTTGGTGCGCTTGAGCATCTTCAGCTGGTCGATCAGCCACTCGACGCGCGGGTCGAAACGCCACCAGCGTTGTTCTTCATCGACGTCCGGCTGCGACTGGAAGCTGACTTCCGGGTACAGCTCGGCGTGCTCGCCCAGGGGCAGCTCGAGGTATTCGTCCGGGCACGGCAGCGGGTAGGCGTGCAGCTTGCGCTCCGGGAAACCTTGCACCGCGGCGCGGGTGTTGCGGAACAGCACGCGGCCGGTGCCGTGGCGGTCCAGCAGTTCGCGGACCAGGCGGGCACTGGCTTCGGCGTCGCCATCGTTGACGGCGGTCAGCAGCGCTTCGCCTTCGTCGCCGAGGAAGCCCTGGATGGTCTTGTGGGCGGCGGGCGAGAGACGGCCCTTGTCCAGCAGTTCCTGGACGGCTTCGGCCACCGGGCGATAGTTTTCGCTCTCGGCGCGAAAGGCGTGCAGGTCGTGGAAACGGTTCGGGTCCAGCAGGCGCAGGCGCGCGAAGTGGCTGTCCTGGCCCAGTTGCTCAGGGGTTGCAGTGAGCAGCAGCACGCCCGGAATCACTTCGGCCAGTTGTTCCACCAGAGAGTACTCGGGGCTGGCTTTTTCTTCGTGCCAGACCAGGTGGTGCGCTTCGTCGACCACCAGCAGGTCCCAGCCGGCCGCGAACAGCGCGTCCTGGGCCTTCTCGTCGTCCACCAGCCATTCCAGGGCCACCAGCGCGAGCTGGGTGTCTTCGAACGGGTTGGTGGCATCGCTTTCGATAAAGCGCTCTTCGTCGAACAGTGCGACCTGCAGGTTAAAGCGGCGGCGCATTTCCACCAGCCACTGGTGCTGGAGGTTTTCCGGCACCAGGATCAACACGCGGTTGGCGCGACCCGACAGCAACTGGCGATGGATCACCAGGCCGGCTTCGATGGTCTTGCCCAGGCCCACTTCGTCCGCCAGCAGAACCCGCGGCGCGATACGGTCGGCAACTTCACGGGCGATGTGCAGTTGGTGCGCGATCGGTTGCGCACGCACGCCGCCCAGGCCCCAGAGCGAGGACTGCAACTGGCGGCTGGTGTGTTCCAGGGTGTGGTAGCGCAGGGAGAACCAGGGCAGCGGGTCGATCTGGCCGGCGAACAGACGGTCGCTGGCCAGGCGGAACTGGATGAAGTTCGAGAGCTGGGTTTCCGGCAGGGTGACCTGCTCGTTCTGCCCATTGAGGCCGTGGTAGACCAGCAGGCCGTCGACGTCGTCGACTTCTTGCACGGTCATTTTCCAGCCTTCGAAATGGGTGATGGTGTCACCCGGCGAAAACCTCACGCGAGTGAGGGGCGCATTCCGTAGCGCATACTGGCGAGTGTCGCCAGTGGCCGGATAGAGCACGGTTAACAAGCGGCCGTCCTGTGCCAGAACGGTGCCTAACCCCAGCTCTGCTTCGCTGTCACTAATCCAGCGTTGCCCCGGTTGATACTGCTGCGCCATGCTGCCTGACTCCCGCCGTGAAAAAGCCGACTATTCTAACGGAACACGGCTTCCAGACCAAAAGGAATAGGTGCAGCTTCGAGCTTTAAGCTACAAGCGGCAAGAAAAAGGGCGGTATCTTCGTCGGATAGATGACGATTGGTTCACAAGTTGGCGGCTTGACGCTCAAGTCGTCACCCACGCAGCCGACAGTCTGCTGAACAGGAGACTAATAATATGCTGCCACCCATGCTGCCCTTGAGTGTTGTGCCGGTCACGTCGCAGCTTGACCCAGTGCGCCAGAAGCCGGATATCCCGCCCGTGGCGCCGGTTCAGCCAGGCTCCAACGAAAGTACCATCGACCTGCAAAAGCGCGATCCCGAGGAAGCGGCTTTGCTGCTGCGCGAGGAGCAGCGTCGCCAGCAGGAACAGCAAAAGCGTCGCCGCGAAGCCGATGAAGACTCGCAGGAGCACCTGGCTGTTCCCGGTGACGAACTCAACGCCGACAACACCGTGCCGGTGGTGCCGTTGATTGAAGACGCACCACGGCAAGGCTTGTGGGTGGACGTCGAGGTTTAATCCCGCAGTTCGCGCAGGGCGGCGATCAGTTGCTCGATGTCTTGCGCCGTATTGAGGTAGCTCACGGAGATTCGCGCCACGCTGTCCAGCTCGCGGGCCTGCATGTCCAGTGGAGTGTAGGGCACGCCATTGGCACCGATGTTGATCCGCTTGAGGCCCAGGCGGCGCTTGAGCTCGAAGGCGTCCCAGCCGGCCAGGTTGAACGCGATCAGGCCGGACTGGTTTGCGCTGGTTCCCAGGTCATGCAAGGTAATCCCGTCGATTCGGCGCAATTGTTCACGGATTGTGTCGCTTAACAGCCGGACCGTCTCGCGGACCCGCTCGACCCCCAATCGATTGACCTCCAGCAACGCATTGCCCAGGCCTGCCAGCAAGGCGAACGACACTTCGCTGGTTTCAAAGCGCCGGGCGTCGTTGCGCAAGTCAAATCCCGCAGGGCTCCAGGGCGCCGAAAACACATCGCGTTGGGCCGGGTTCAAGCGCTCGAGAAAATCCGGCCGCACATAGAGCAGGGCGGTCCCCCGTGGGCCGCGCAGATGCTTGCGCCCGGCGCCCTTGAGCACATCGCAGTGCAGCGCTTGCACATCCACCGGCACCTGACCGATGGCTTGCCCGGCGTCGATGAAATAGGCAATGCCATGACGCCTGGCCAACGCGCCGATGGCCTCGGCCGGGTTGATCAAGCCGCTGTTGGCGGGGAGCCAGGTCAGGTCGATCAACCGCACCCGGGCGTCGAGCATGGCTTCCAGGCCGGCGACGGATACCGCGCCGGTTTCATCGCAGGGGATCACTTCTACTTGTGCACCCGATTGCACGGCCGTCTGCATGCTCGCCAGGTTGCCGCCCCATTCGTGGCGGCCCACCAGAATGCGGTCGCCTGGCTGCCACGGGCCCAACGCCTGGAACGCCATGCTCCAGGCGGTCGAGCCACTGCTGGCGAAGGCAATCGATGACACGGGTGCATTGAGCAGTTGCGCGGCGGCGCGACGGGCTTTTTCCGCCAGCAGTGCACCGTGTTCGCCGGCCTCCATCGGGCCGTCGCGGGCTTCGCGCTGCAACTGGTCAATGATTGCATCAAGCGTCCCTTGGCTGGGCAGGGAGGCCCCGGCGTGGTTGAAGTGGACGATGCCGGATTGGCAGCCCGGCGTTTCGTCCCGCAGCTCCCGGACCTCGGTCAGGGACAGCGCAGTCACGGCTGCAACTCGAAAATCGCGTCGATCTCCACGGCTACGCCGCCCGGCAAGCTGGCGACGCCCACGGCCGTACGGGCATGCCGGCCCTTGTCGCCGAGGGCGTTGACCAGCAAGTTCGAAGCGCCATTGGCGACTGCACCCTGGCGCTGGAAATCACCACTGCTGGCGATAAATACGCCCAACCGAATGATGCGCACCAGTCGCGACAGGTCATCGCCCAGGGCATCGCTTAATTGTGCCAACAGGCCCAGCGCCGCGAGTTCGGCGGCCTTGGCGCCTTCGTCTTCGCTGATGGATTCGCCGAGTCTTCCGATGTAAGTGGGTTTGCCGTCCAGCAGCGGGATTTGGCCGGAGATGAACAGCTGGTTCTGGCTGATCACGTAATTGACGTAGTTGGCAATCGGCTGGCTGGGTGTCGGCAGGCTCAGGCCGAGGGCTTGTACGCGTTGCGAGATGGAGTGGCTCATGGTGAATCCTCTTGGAAAGAGTCTTCAGCATGGGCGGGGCGATTTTCGCCGACAAACGGATAGATTTAACTCGACGTATCGAAATCACTCATGCGTCGGCACAGATTTCCCGCAGCCATTCACTGAAACAAGCGGCCGCCGTGCTGGTTTCGCCATGCGGGGCAATCAGCCAGTAACCGATCTCGCTTTGATAGGGCGGCCAGTCGAAGGCCTCCACCAATGTGCCTTCCTTGAGCCTGCGTTCGATCAGGCGGTGGCGGCCCATCGCGATGCCCTGGCCGGCGACGGCGGCTTCGACCACGATGTTGTAGTCGTGCAGCAGCGCCTTGGGGAAGTGCTCCACATCCACCTGATAATGCCGGGACCAGTCGGTCCACTCGAAAGGGCGGTGCGAGGTGGCCATCAGCAGCGGGCCATTGGCCAGTTGGCTGGCCTTGAACGCCGGGCTGCAGACGGGTGACAGTGTTTCGCTCATCAGGCGCGTGGCCTGCACGTCGGTCCAGTCGCCCTTGCCGTAGCGAATCGCCAGGTCGACCTCGGCGGCGGCGACATCTGCCAACTGAATCGCCGGCACCAACTCCACCTGGATGTGTGGGTAGCGGCTGAGAAACCCCGCCAGGCGCGGTGCCAGCCACAAGGTGGCGAACGAGGCGAGCAGGCCGACGCGCAGTACGCTGGTGGCGGGCGGTGTTTGCTGCTGGCGGGTGGCGGCGGCGATGGTGTCGAGGGCGGGGCGGATCTGGTCGTAGTAGTGTTGGCCGTCTTCGGTCAGATCGATGGCGCGGGTGCGTCGGATAAACAGCGGTTTGCCCAGGTGCTGTTCGAGTTTCTGCACTTGATGGCTGAGGGCGCTTTGGGTCACTGACAGCTCGGCGGCGGCCTTGATAAAACTCAAATGCCGGGCCACGGCCTCAAAGGCGCGCAGGGCCAGGAGTGGGGGAAGGTCCTTGTGCAGTGCCACGTCGAACGCTCTGTGTGAGGGGGTGGGATGGGGGGATTTTGCGGGCAAATGCGCGGGATGACATCGATTTTGTTTACGCGGGATTGGCGCAGGACGCATTATTGGGGCATCCAAGCCATTACGTAAGCCAAGCCATGAGTGACGATGACAAGCTGATTGATCTGAATGCCGAACGGGCCAAACGTGTTCATGATCTGAATGACAAGCGACTGAATGAAGTGCGCCAGGCGTTTGAACAGGCGATGCCGTTGGGGAAGCCCAAGAAAAAGCCGAAAAGCAAACCGAAAAAGCGTTGATATAGCCTGCATCGTTTGATGCAGGTCACTTATTTCCCTTCTTTACGCTCCGTCGCGGGCGACATTGATCCTCGTCAATTTCTTCTTTCGTCTTCTTGGTTAACTTAGCCCTATCGCAACAGGGCAAGTGCAGGAGGCCGGTCATGTTTTTCGATAATGTGGTGTTTGCCGGAGTGCTGACGGTTGGCCTCATGGTGATGTTCTTTGTAGGGTTTGGAATTTTTATCTGGAAAGACGCTAATAAGCGTAAGAGGCCTTAGGTCTTTTCGGATACATGAGCACGCAAGGCATTTTGGGCGACTTCGGTCGCCTTTTTTTTGTTTTGGATTTTTTGATTTGTGTACATATCCGTTGCTGCGGTAACGGCTACTTATGGTTTCGCTCTTACAGCGAGTCACTTTTTTACAAACGCCTAAAAAAGTAACCAAAAAACGCTTTGCCCCACCACTCGGTGCCTCGCTTAGGCTCGGCATGCCCGCACTCCGGCACGGCTCCGCGGGCCGCCGCGACGGGCCATCCATGGCCCGGCGCGGCTAAATCGGCATCCTTGCCGATTTACCCGCTCCACCGTGCCTACTTGCGGCCATCGTGGTTAACGGGGCCCGCAGATCAAAATCAAAAGCAGATCAAGATCAAAAGCACGCAGCCTCGCTGGCGCTCGACAGCTGCTACGGGCGGTGTGGCTCTGCTTTTCTGTAGGAGCTG
>NZ_JACAPT010000021.1:0-89079 GCF_013385565.1 Pseudomonas sp. E6002
GGGTAAATCGGCAAGGATGCCGATTTAGCCGCGCCGGGCCATGGATGGCCCGTCGCGGCGGCCCGCGGAACCGGGCCGGAGTGCGGGCATGCCGAGCCTAAGCGAGGCACCGAGTGGTGGGGCAAAGACCTTTTGGTTACTTTTGGGGCGTTTGCCAAAAGTGACCCGCTGTAAGAGCGGAACCATAGGTGGCCGTTACCGCAGCAATGGACATGTACACAAACCAACCCACCGCAAATCAAGCATTCCCCGCCAACCTCAACCGAGCCGCCTGAGTAAAATCCAACATCCGTTTCAGCGGTCTAACCGCCTGCGGAATCACCGAAGGCTCAACAAAAATCTCATTACTCCCCTCACGCAAGCACTGCAGCGTGCGCTCCAGGGTATTCATCGCCATCCACGGGCAATGCGCACAACTGCGACACGCCGCCCCATTCCCCGCCGTCGGCGCCTCGACAAACACCTTGTCCGGGCACAGCTGCTGCATCTTGTAGAAAATGCCGCGGTCGGTGGCCACGATAAACGTCTTGTTCGGCAACCGCTGCGCCGCCGCAATCAACTGGCTGGTAGACCCCACCGCATCCGCCAACTCAATCACCGAAGTGGGCGACTCCGGATGCACCAGAATCGCTGCATCCGGGTACAACGCCTTCATGTCCTCCAACTGCTTGGACTTGAACTCCTCGTGCACGATGCACGCACCATCCCACAGCAACATGTCTGCACCCGTCTGACGCTGGATATAGGTGCCCAGGTGCTTGTCCGGCCCCCAGATAATCGTCTCGCCGTTATCCATCAGGCTTTCGACAATCTCCAGCGCACAACTGGAAGTCACCACCCAATCAGCACGGGCTTTCACCGCCGCCGACGTGTTGGCATAAACCACCACGGTGCGCTCAGGGTGCTGATCACAGAATGCCGAGAACTCATCCACCGGGCAGCCAAGGTCCAGAGAGCACGTGGCTTCCAGTGTCGGCATCAGGATGCGTTTTTCAGGCGTGAGGATCTTGGCCGTCTCCCCCATGAATCGCACGCCCGCCACCAATACGGTCTTGGCCGGGTGCGCCGCGCCGAAGCGGGCCATTTCCAGGGAGTCGGAGACACAGCCACCGGTTTCTTCGGCCAGGGCCTGAATCACCGGGTCGCAGTAGAAGTGTGCCACCAGCACCGCGTCCTGAGCCTTGAGCTCGGCGGCGATGGCGGCGCGGTAGCCCGCCTCTTCTTCGGCGCTCAGCACCTTGGGCTGCTTGGCGTCGAGGTGGGCTTGGACCAGAAGGCGTTCGGAAATTTGCGTCATGTTCGCAAGACCTGCAGGCGCAGTTGCGCGAAAGTCGAGTGTACCACCGGCTCTGGAGCCTTTCGGGCGCCGCCGGACGAAGTGATTGTGTTCATCAAGCACGGTGAAGCTGCGCAAGGCTACAGAATATCGAATGGTTTCAAAAGCCTAATCTGGGATTCGGCCAGGCATGAAAAAGGGAAACCCGGCCAGGGGTTTCCCTTTTTTACAACGACCGGTTTAACCGGGCAAAGCGGACGGATCGTCTTGCAGCAACGCCCACTGATGCATGTTCGCCAGGGCATCCTTCAGGATGGTTTCATCGGCGCCCTTGGCACTCTTGCCTTCCCGCGCCGCATATTCCAGCAGTACCAGGTAGTCGCGATGGCTGGTGGCCTCGTTCGGTACCACGCTGTCTTTAACCAGTCGAGCCATCTCGTATCGCTGGGTGCGGGTGTTCTGGCTGGCGCTTTGGTCCACGGAGGCGTTGGTCAGGAAGCCATCCTTGTAGGTGATGTTCGCCGCACTGCTGGCCTTGTCGTCGACCTGCACATAGAGGTAGTTCTGCGACTCGCGCCTGGTATCGAAAGCCGGCGGCTTCCCGCCATCCAGGCCCTGATGGAAACTGGCCTTGAGGCTTGATCGCTGGACCTGATCGATCGTGCGATTGGAGAGGTCATTGCCGCCGATGCGCGTTTTCTGGGAAATCCCATAGGCAAACGTATCGGTTTCCCCTGGGCGCGCCGGGTTGGGGGAGCTGGCCGCCTGGCTGATGGAGGCCTTGAAATCCGCCAGGCCCGTCAGCAGACCTTGATCTGCCGCGCTGCGGGTCAGCGGCGCAGGCGCTTTGGCGCCCTGCGGGTAGTTGCTGTTCATGGCGGTAAACGCATCCTTGAACATCGCCATCAGGTCAGCATCGGCTTTGCCCCGCGACTGGGCCTTGTCGAACTGGGCCAGGTAGCTTTTCAGCGCGATTGCCTGTTGCTTGGCGTTGCCGAGGATGCCGGCGTTCTTCAGATCGACCGAGAGATTCACTTCCCCCGCCGGGCTACTCATGCGCGTGGTGCGGCCCTGGCTGTCCGCATGGAATGCAAGCGTGAGGTCGTCAGTATTGCTCACTTTCAATTTGCCGCTGAGGTCCACCGAAGCCAATACGCTGGAATCAAACTGCGTCAGCTTGCTCAGCTCGAGTTTCGGCGGCTGGGCGGCCAGGCCGTCGATCGCGTCCTGGAAGGCTTCGCCCAACTTGGCGACTTCCTTGAGTTCGGCGGCGCTGAGGGCGCCACCGTCCACCTTCGCCTGCGCGGCCAAGCCTCCGAACTGGCTGGCCAGGCTGAAGGTGACGGTCTTGCCGCTGGCCGTCTTGACGGTCAGGCTGACCAGGTTGTCGGCCCTGCTGTGCAGCAGCGCCTGTTGAACCTTGAGTTCGGCGGGGCTTTGGGTCCTGGAAGAGCTGGTGCTCAGCGCCGACTGGGAAATGTCGGTACCGCTCTTCGCAAATTGTTCGATCAGGGTGGCGCCCAGGCCGCTGAAGCCTGTGCCTCTGGGCAGTGCAGGGAAATTCGTGCTGATCGCTTTGGTGACCGCATCGTCGCTGTCACTTTCCCAGGCATTGATCGGCCCATGGCCGGGCAATTGGCCGTTGCGGGAATACGTCTCGGCTTGAACGTCTACCGTGACATTGCCAAGGCTGACCACCGAGGAAGGTCGCACGGCAGCGGCGTCCGTTTCTGGCGCCTGCGTAGCTGGCGGGGTAACGGCGGGTCGATTGGTAAGGGCGATGGCCGAGCTGATCGGCGAAAGCGTAGTCATGACGATCCCTGTCTTGAGCTGGATTGCAGCCAATTTAACCAAGACAGGGAAGGTTTGGTAGCGCGACCGATACAATTGCTAGCAAAGAGCCATGTCAGAAAACTGACTCTTTGCCCTCTTCCGGTGCATCAGAAGCGGTAAGTCACCGAACCGCCGAAACCGTTGGCGCTGTTTTCATACTTGGCGTCGTAGGTCAGCGCCAGTTGCGGATTATTGTCGCGGACCTTGATCGGCTCTTCTTTCAGATAGGAATAAGCGACGTCGAAGGTCAGGTTATCCACTGGCGTCCAGCCAGCGCCCAAGCTGAACACCGTGCGATCGCCCGTAGGAATACGTACGGACCGGTCGGTGTTGTTGGTGGGCGTCTGGTCCACCGAAAAGCCGGTACGCAGCACCAGTTGCTTGTTCAACTGGTACGACAGGCCGATGGCGTGAGACCAGGTGTCATGCCAGTGCTGTTCTTCGGTGATGGAGTTCAGGCCGGCCAGTTCGGTGGCGAGGTCAGAGACGCCACTGTTGTTGATCGTAATCTTCTTCAACTGGCTCCAGCGGGTGTAGGTGCTGCCGACGTACAGGGTCCAGTCATCGTTGAGTTTATGGGTGACCGAGAAGTCCACGGACGACGGCGTGGTGACATCCAGCTTGGCGTCATACCGCTGCGGGCCGCCATCCACCAGGTCGGTGAGCACCCCCGAGGCGTTGGTTTTGCCCGACAGGTGATACACAACCTGCGAGTGGTAGGTCACACCAATGCGCGTGCTTTCAATCGGCTGCACCAGGATACCGGCGTTGAAACCGGTGGCGGTGTCGTCGCCCTTGACCTTTACGTTTTCCGTGCCGAGGCCAAATGCCGGGACCTTGGAGTCCAGTTCGCCACTGATACGGTTGAAGGTCGGACCGAAGCCCACCGAAACCTTGTCGTTGAAGGCATAGCTGACGGTTGGCTGCACGGTGATGACTTGAACCTTGCTTTTGTTGCCAAAGCCATTGCCCTGGAAGCTGTGTTCATAGTCGGTCACGAGGCCGAACGGCGCGTAGATTCCCAGGCCAAACGCCCAGTGTTCATCAATCGGCGTCACCAGGTAGCCCATCGGTACGGCGATGCCGGGGACCATATCGCCTTTGTTGGTGCCGGGGTTGTCCACGCCACCTTGGCTGGAGCTGGCATCCTTAATGTTCGACTTGGCATCCAGGTAGGTCGCCCCGATGCTCACTTCATTCTGCTTGAGGCGAGACATACCCGCCGGGTTGCCAAACACCGTGCTGGCGTCATCCGCGGAGGAGGAACGCCCGGCGTAACCGGTCCCCATTGAACTGATGCTTTGTTCGTTGAGGGCGAAACCACCGGCAAACAAGGAAGTGGAGGCAAGGGAAATCGACAGCGCCAAAGCGCTCTTGAAGAGTTTTTTATTCATTATTAGAACTCGAATTATTGGGCAGCGAGGGGAAGCTACCAATCTTCGAGCGGGCAAATTATGAAGAGTTTTTCATGCGCAAAATTGTCCGACAATCCTAGTTTTTTCAAGGACTTCGATGGTTTTTCCAGCACTTATTCAGACCCCGGAACCTGAATATGACTGACGGGTTTTAATCTCGCCGTCACGCTTGGAGCATGCCGGATTGCCTGCCATCGAATAAGCGTCAAGGCGCTGGTGATATAAGTGTCGCAATGACATGATGACGGCCATTTAACACGCGTGGCAGCACTCAAATGAATAGCACTATCGGGACGGGTCCTGAGACAAACAGCCCACCTGAATCTGGCGAGAGTGATTTGTCCGCCGCGGGCCTCAACCACAGCGAAGCCTTCACCGAACGCGTGCTTGCCAGCATCAACGATTGCATCAAGGTGCTGGACCTCGACGCCCGCCTGACCTTCATGAGCGAAGGCGGCAAGCAGATCATGGAAGTCAGCGACTTCAATGCGATCCGCGGCTGCCCCTGGCCCGACTTCTGGCACGACCAGGGCAATCTCGATGCCAAGGCTGCCGTTGAAGCCGCCAAGGCCGGTCGCAATGCCAGCTTTGTCGGCGCTGCCCACACCCTGGCCGGCAACCTTAAATGGTGGCACGTGAACGTCAGCCCGATCATGGGCAGTGACGGCCTGCCGGAGAAAATCCTCTGCGTGTCCCGGGACATCACGCCCCTGCGCGAAGCCGAAGAGTCCCTGCGCAAACTCAACGAGTCCCTGGAACAGCGGGTGGTCGAACGCACTCGCGATCGCGACCGTATCTGGCGCCTGTCGCCGGACCTGATGCTGGTGGCACAACTCGACGGTGTGATCTCCGCCGTGAACCCGGCCTGGACACGCATGCTCGGCCACGCCGAAAACGACCTGGTGGGCAGCCAGTTGCTGGCCCTGGTTCACCCCGACGACCTGGCCGTCTCATCCTCGGCGGTCAGCCGTTTGGGCGATGGCAAGAACTTCCCCAATTTCAAGAACCGTTACCGCCACCAGGACGGCAGCTACCGCATGATCGCCTGGACGGCCGTGCCCGACAGCGACTACATCCACGCCGTGGGCCGCGATATCCAGGCTGAGGAAGAAGCCAAGGAAGCCCTGCGACTGTCGGAAGACGCCCTGCGTCAGTCACAGAAACTGGAAGCCATCGGCCAGCTCACTGGCGGTGTCGCACATGATTTCAATAACCTGCTGACGGTGATCAAGTCCTGTGCCGACTTGCTCAAGCCACCTGCCCTGAGCGAAGCACGCCGCGTGAAATACGTGGAAGCCATCGCCAGCACGGTCGATCGCGCGGCCCGCCTGACGGCACAGTTGCTCACATTCGCCCGCCGCCAGGCTTTACGACCCGAGGTGTTCAACGTCGGCGAAAGTGTAAAGCGGGTGGGCGAGATGATGGACAGCCTGACCGGCTCGCGGGTCAAGGTAAGCATCCAGGTGCCTGACGACGCCTGCTTTATCAACGCCGACGAAAGCCAGTTCGATACCGCGCTGGTCAACATGGTGGTGAACGCCAGGGATGCCATGGCTGGCAACGGGCATTTGACCATCACCGTTTCGACGGCAACCTGGCTACCCTCGGTTCGCGCTCACCCGGTACGTGTCGCCGATTACGTGACCATCGAACTGGCGGACACCGGCTCGGGTATCCCGCCGGAAAAACTCGACGCGATCTTTGAGCCCTTCTACACCACCAAGGGTATCGGCCAGGGCACCGGCCTGGGCTTGTCCCAGGTGTACGGCTTCGCCAAGCAATCAGGCGGGGAAATCCTGGTACAGAGCGAGTGCGGCAGGGGTAGCCAATTTACGCTGTACCTGCCCAAGGTCGAGCCAAGTGCCATGCCGGTACCTCAAGACACCAGCGTTTCGCCCATCGTCTCAGGCTTGTGCGTGCTGATGGTCGAGGACAACGCCGATGTGGGCCTGTACACCTCGCAAACTCTGGAACAGATGGGCTTCCACGTGCTGTGGGTGCCGGATGCGAACAGCGCGCTGGAAGCCCTGGCTCCCAACCCGGAAAGCTTCCAGGTAGTGTTCTCCGATATCTCCATGCCCGGCATGAGTGGCCTGGAGTTGCTGGACGCAATCGAAGCCTTGTACCCATGGCTGCCGGTGGTGCTCACCACCGGCTACAACGATGAATACGCGCGTATCGCCCAGGAAGAGGCCAGCCGTTTTGTCTTGCTGCAGAAGCCGTATTCCACCGAGGTGCTGGCCCTGCTGCTGCAAAAAGTCGTCAAGAGCCGCCTGCCCCTGGTCGCACAAGGCTAGACCGCAGGCCGGGTCGTGTCCGGAACATTCCCCATCTCCAGGGCCAGATCCAGCCAGGCCCGCGCCGCCGGTGGCAAGTGCGCCTGTCGCCGCCAAGCCAGGGCGATGTGCCAATCAGTCTGGGGCTCGTCCAGCTGGATCAGGGCGATGCCGGCGTGCAGGTGTTTGTAAGCCAGCATGCTCGGTAGAAACGCGACACCCAGGCCTGCGGCAACCAGGTCGACGATAAAGTCGATCTGGGCACTGCGGGCGGTGATACGCGGGACTACGCCTCTGCGCTCGCAGGCTGTGAGAATGATCCGGTTAAGCGCAAACCCGGCCTCGAACAGAATAAAGGGCGAGTCAGCCAGGTCGGAAAAATCGACGCTTTTACGCCCGGCCAAAGGATGGTCGATCGGCATCACCACCATCAGTGGCTCGACGCGCACATCCTGATATTCAAATTCTCCCGCCACCGGTACCAGCAACGCGGCCAGGTCCACCTCCCCGGCCTCCAGGCATTCGCCCAACTTCTTGCTGCCATGCTCGATCAGCTCGATCTCGATTTCCGGATAACGCTGTCGATACAAGGCAAACATCGCCGCAAACAGCACCCCACTGCCCACCGGCGGCAAGCCGATGCGCAATACACCGCGCTTGAGCCCCAGCAAGTCGTTGATCTCGGCCACCAGGTCACTGCGCTCCGCCAGCAACACCAGCGCTCGGCGGTAGGCAATTTCGCCGGCGGCCGTGAGCTCGCTCTTGTGGCCGATGCGATTGAACAGCGGCGTGCCCAATTCATCTTCCAGAGTCTTGACCGCCTTGCTGACGGTAGACTGGGTGAGCGAAACCACCTCGGCTGCTTGTGAGAAGCTGCCCTGGCGAACTACTTCGACAAAGGCCAGCAACGTACGAAGGTTCATGAGTATTCCGTTTGCGACTTGATTCAAGTTGGAAAAGTTGTTTTTACCATGAAAGGCCTTTGTCTATCCTCACCCCACCGTTTTCTTCACTCGGGGCATCACTGTTCATGATCATTTCGTCTGCATCGGATTACCGCGAAGCCGCCCGCCGCAAACTGCCGCGTTTCCTGTTCGACTACATCGACGGCGGCGCCTACGCCGAACACACCCTCAGGGCCAACAGCTCGGACCTGTCGGATATCAGCCTGCGCCAGCGCATCCTGCGCAACGTCGAAAGCCTGAGCCTTGAAACCACGTTGTTCGACCAGCCATTGGCGATGCCGGTGGTCCTCAGCCCGGTGGGCCTGACCGGCATGTTTGCCCGGCGTGGTGAAGTCCAGGCGGCGAAGGCGGCAGCGAACAAGGGCATTCCGTTTTGCCTGTCGACCGTTTCCGTGTGCCCGATCGAGGAAGTGGCGTCCCAGAGCCCGCAATCGATCTGGTTTCAGCTGTATGTGCTGAAAGACCGCGGCTTCATGAAAAACGCCCTGGAGCGCGCCCAGGCCGCCGGGGTGAAAAACCTCGTGTTCACGGTCGACATGCCCACCCCCGGCGCGCGTTATCGCGACGCCCATTCGGGTATGTCCGGTGCCTACGGGCCGCAACGCCAAATCCTGCAGGCCATGACCAAACCGGCCTGGGCCTTCGATGTGGGCCTGCTGGGTCGCCCCCACGACCTGGGCAACATCTCCAAGTACCTGGGCAAGCCCACCCAACTGAAGGACTACATCGGCTGGCTGGCCAACAACTTCGACCCTTCCATCAGTTGGAAAGACCTGGAGTGGATCCGCGAATTCTGGAAAGGCCCGATGATCATCAAAGGCATCCTCGACCCACAGGATGCCAAGGACGCGGTGAGCTTTGGTGCCGACGGCATCGTCGTATCCAACCACGGCGGGCGCCAGCTTGATGGCGTGCTGTCCACAGCCAAGGCACTGGCGCCTATCGTACAAGCCGTGGGCAGCGATCTGACGGTGCTGGTGGACTCCGGCGTACGCTCGGGGCTGGACGTGGTGCGCATGCTCGCGCTGGGCGCCAAGGGCGTTCTGCTGGGCCGTGCACAGGCTTACGCACTGGCCGCCGACGGGCAGCGTGGCGTGGAGAACCTGCTGGATATCTTCGCCAAGGAAATGCGCGTGGCCATGACGTTGACCGGAGTCACGTCGATCGCCCAGATCGATGAGTCGATCCTGGTGCGCAGCCAGGGTTGATCAGTGCAGCGACCTCGGAACATCCCTTCCGGGGTCGCCCACAGATATTTCTAAATGTTTCTTCATAAAGCCAAACCGTCATTAAACAGACACATTTCAGGAATTAAATCGTCACGTCCCAGGCAGGTGGAGTCCTCCACCTGCCCCCTTCCTTTGAGGTGTCGTCGTGATGTTGCTGACCAAAAAGAGTCTGTCAGTGTTGTTCACTGCCCTGTGCCTGAGTGGTGTCGCTCACGCCACTGACGTCACGGGCGCAGGCTCCAGTTTCGTCTACCCGGTGCTGTCCAAGTGGTCCCAGGAATACAGCAAAAGCTCCAGTGACCGGATCAACTACCAGTCCATCGGCTCCGGTGGTGGTATCGCCCAGATCAAGGCGGCTACCGTGGACTTCGGTGCGTCCGACGCGCCGCTGTCGGCGGATGAACTGAAGGCCGGCGGCCTCGGCCAATTCCCAAGCGTGATTGGCGGCATCGTGCCGGTGATGAACGTCGAGGGCGTTGCAGCTGGCCAGCTGAAACTCGATGGTGATGTGCTGGCGAAGATCTTCCTCGGTGACATCAAGGCCTGGAACGACCCGGCGATTGCCGCCCTCAACCCCGGCTTGAAACTGCCGGGCGCGAATATCACCGTGGTCCACCGCTCGGACGGCTCGGGCACCTCGTACAACTTCACCAACTACCTCTCCAAGGTCAGTGATGGCTGGAAAACCAAAATCGGTTTCGGCACCACCGTGCCGTGGCCGGTCGGTGTGGGCGGCAAGGGTAACGAAGGTGTTTCGGCCTACGTGAAGCAGATCAAGAACTCCATCGGCTTTGTTGAATACGCCTACGCCCTGCAGAACAAGATGACCTACGCCTCACTGAAGAACGCGTCCGGCAAATTCGTCGAGCCCAACGCCAAGGCCTTCCAGGCAGCGGCTGATACTGCCGATTGGGCCAACGCCCATGACTTCAACCTGATCATGACCAACGCACCGGGCGAGAACGCGTGGCCGATCACGGCGACCACCTGGATCATCATGTACAAGCAGGCAAAAAACGTTGAGCAAAGCCAGGCCGCTTTCAACTTCTTCAAATGGTCGTTGGAGAAAGGTCAGCAGCAGGCTGCGGCATTGGACTACGTAGCGTTGCCCGATTCCCTCGTGACCCGGATCGAAGGTTACTGGAAGTCTGACTTCGCCCACTGATCCGCCTCTATAGCCCCCTTCCTCAAGCATCTGCATGCTTGATGGAGGCGGGTGAGCACTTCTGATATGAACGACACCGTGCAACCCTTGGTTATGACTACTCACGCAAGCGACGTGTCGGGTGATAGCCGCGCCGCTCGCGATCAGCGCCACGATCTGTGGTTCAAACGCTCGATGTTCGGGGCCGCGATGCTGGTGCTGCTGCTCTTGGCAAGCATCGCCGCCTCCACCCTGTGGGGCGGTGGCCTGGCCTTCAAGACCTTCGGTTTCGGTTTCATCACCAGCACCGAGTGGGATGCGGTCAACAACCACTTTGGCGCCCTGGTACCGATCTACGGCACCTTGGTCACCTCGTTGCTGGCGTTGCTGATTGCGGTGCCGGTGAGTTTCGGCATCGCGATTTTCCTCACCGAAGTGGCGCCGCCCTGGCTCAGAATGCCGGTCGCCTCCGCCGTTGAATTGCTCGCGGGCATTCCCTCGATTATCTATGGCATGTGGGGCCTGTTTGTTTTCGGGCCCTTTATGGCTGAACACTTGTCACCCTGGATCAATGACTACCTGGGTGCGCTTCCGTTTATTGGCTCGCTGTTCCAGGGGCCACCGCTGGGCATCGGGATGCTGACCGCCGGCATCGTGCTGGCGATCATGATCACGCCGTTCATCACGTCGGTGATGCATGAGGTTTTCCGCAGTGTGCCGACTCAATTGAAGGAGTCGGCCTACGCACTGGGCAGTACTACCTGGGAAGTGGTGTGGGACATCGTCCTGCCCTACACCCGTTCGGCAGTGGTCGGCGGGATCTTTCTCGGCCTCGGTCGCGCCCTGGGTGAAACCATGGCCGTCACCTTCGTGCTGGGCAACGCGCAACAGTTCTCCGCCTCGTTGCTGATGCCCAGCAGTTCCATCGCGTCCGTCATCGCCAACGAGTTCAGCGAGGCGTACACCGACCTGCATCGTTCGGCGCTGATCGCCCTGGGCTTCCTGCTGTTTATCGTGACATTCGTGGTGCTGGCACTGGCGCGGCTGATGCTCATGCGCCTGTCCCGCAAGGAGGGCCTATGAGCAGCAACGAACGCCTGTACCGCAAGCGTGCCTTGAAGAACCGGGTGGCCATGCTGCTCAGTTGTGGCGCGACAGTCTTTGGCCTGCTGTGGCTGGCGTGGATTCTGCTGACCACCATCATCAACGGCTTTCAGGCGCTCAACCTGCGCCTGTTTACCGAGATGACGCCGCCACCCGGAACAGACGGAGGCCTGGCCAACGCGTTTTATGGCAGCGCCCTGATGTCCGGGATTGCGCTGCTGATTGGCACGCCCATCGGGCTGATGGCCGGTATCTGGCTGGCGGAATTCGCACGGCACTCGCGCCTGGGTACCACGGTGCGTTTCATCAACGACATCCTGCTGTCCGCGCCGTCGATCGTGCTGGGCCTGTTCATCTACACCGGGGTGATCCTGCCGCTGAACCTGCTGACCAATCACCAGGTAGGTTTCTCCGCCATTGCCGGTGCCCTGGCGCTGGCCTTGCTGGTGATTCCGGTGGTGGTGCGCACGACCGACGAGATGCTCCAACTGCAACCTTCCACCATGCGCGAGGCGGCCCTGGCCCTGGGCGTACCCCAGTGGAAACTGACGTTGCAGATCGTGTTGAGAGCGGCCAAGGCCGGCGTGGTGACCGGCATTCTGCTGGCGCTGGCGCGGATTACCGGGGAAACCGCGCCGCTGCTGTTCACCGCCTTCGGCAACCAGTTCTGGAGCAGCAACCTGCTCAAGCCGATTGCCAGCGTGCCGGTGGTTATTTTCCAGTACGCCATGAGCCCCTTCGATGACTGGCACTCCCTCGCATGGGCAGGCGCCTTGGTACTGACGATGTTCGTGCTGGTGCTGAGCTTGCTGTCTCGCCTGATTCTTTTGCGCAATAGGTCCCACTGATGCAATCGACCCGCCTTGACCCTGAAAAAACCAAAATCCGTGTCCGTGGATTGGAGTTTTTCTACAACAACCAACGTTCGCTGAAATCCATCGACATCGACATTCCGGAAAAACGCATCACCGCGATCATCGGCCCATCGGGCTGCGGCAAGTCGACCTTGCTGCGGGTGTTCAACCGTATCTACTCGATGTACCCGAAGCAGGAAGCCCGCGGTGAAGTGCTGCTCAATGGCGAAAACATCCTCGCCCCCGGCTACTCGATGAACCGCCTGCGCAGCCACGTCGGGATGGTCTTCCAGAAGCCGGTGCCGTTCCCGATGTCGATCTACGACAACATCGCCTATGCCGTGCGTCACCACGAAAAGCTGTCGCGCCGGGAAATGGATGATCGAGTCGAGCAAGCCTTGCGCGGCGGCGCGCTGTGGGATGAGGTGAAGGACAAACTCAAACAAAGCGCCCAGAGTCTTTCCGGCGGACAACAGCAACGCCTGTGCATCGCCCGCACCATTGCGCTGCGCCCACAGGTATTGCTGCTGGATGAACCGACCTCGGCGCTCGACCCGATTTCCACCGGGCGCATCGAGCAGTTGATCACCGAGCTGAAAGAGCAATACACGGTGATCATCGTGACCCACAACATGCAGCAGGCCGCCCGGGTGTCGGACAGCACGGCGTTCATGTTCATGGGCGAACTGATTGAGCATGGCAATACGGATGAGATCTTCACCAAGCCGAAGATGAAACAGACCGAGGACTACATCACCGGGCGGTTTGGCTAGCTTTAACAAAAAAGCCGATCACTCTCTGTCGCGAGAGTGATCGGCTTTTTACTGGGCAAAAAAAAACCCGGAAATCCTCACTTGCGTGGGCCTTCCGGATTTTCTAAACCGCCAAAAATGGTGGGTCGTGTGGGATTCGAACCTACGACCAATTGGTTAAAAGCCAACTGCTCTACCAACTGAGCTAACGACCCGCTGTGTGGTGGCGCGTATAATACTGATTTCTAAGGATTATTCAACACCTTATTTAAAATAAATCAGAAATAACGCGTTGGGTCAGTAATTCCGGCCGCTTGGAAGCCCTCTGCACGCAGTCTGCAGCTGTCGCATTTCCCACAAGCGCGACCATCAGTGTCTGCCTGATAGCAGGAAACAGTCAGCGAGTAATCGACGCCAAGTCCTACGCCTGCCTTCACGATATCGGCCTTGCTACGGTTCTGCAGTGGCGCCAGGATGCGAAAGCCCTGCCCTTCTACACCGGCCTTGGTCGCCAGGTTGGCCATGCGCTCGAACGACTCGATGTACTCGGGACGGCAGTCCGGGTATCCGGCGTAGTCCAGGGCGTTGACGCCGATGAAGATGTCGCGGGCATTGAGCACCTCGGCCCAGCCGAGGGCCAGGGACAGCAAGACCGTGTTGCGTGCCGGCACGTAGGTCACCGGAATGCCTTCGCTGGGGCCTTGCGGCACGTCTATGGAGCTGTCGGTCAGCGCCGAGCCACCCATGCCGTCGAGATTCAGGCCGATCACCTTGTGCTCCACCGCGCCCAGGTCTCGGGCGACACGGGCGGCAGCGTTCAGTTCGGCACGGTGACGCTGGCCGTAGTCGAAGCTCATGGTGTAGCAGCTGTAGCCTTCTGCACGGGCCATGGCGACCACGGTCGCGGAGTCGAGGCCGCCGGACAGCAGGATCACCGCACGTTTTTGATCAGTCATCTCAGCGCCCCGGCTCATCGTTCCACAGGTACTTGTGCAGCTGCAGTTGCAGACGCACCGGAAGGTTGTCTGCAACGACCCAGTCGGCCAGGTCGCGAGCATTCAGGTCATGATGGCTGGGGGAAAACAGCACTTCGCCGGCCCGGCGGTCCAGACCATACTGGATCAGCTTGGAGGTCGCCCAGTCGTAGTCTTCACGGGAACAGATGACGAACTTGACCTGGTCGTTGGCCGTCAGCAGCTCAATGTTCTCGTAGCGGTTGCGGTGCACTTCCTTGGAGCCTGGGGTCTTGAGGTCGACGACTCGGCTGACCCGAGGGTCGACTGCAGAGATATCGAGGGCGCCGCTGGTTTCCAGGGACACCTCGTAACCGGCATCGCACAACTGCTTGAGCAAGGGAATGGCATTGGGCTGTGCCAGTGGCTCGCCACCCGTGACGCAGACATAACGCGGCTGGTAACCGGCCACCTGCTCAAGGATGTCTTCAAGGGTGCGCACGGTGCCGCCGCTGAAGGCGTAGGCGCTGTCGCAGTACTGGCAACGCAGCGGGCAACCGGTGAGGCGCACAAATACAGTGGGCAGCCCGGCAGTGCGCGTTTCACCCTGCAACGAGTAAAAAACTTCGGTGATACGTAATGTGTCTTGCATAGTCGCCACGGGCGTAACAGCTAAACAGGCTGTCCGCCTCCGTCAGGCACTTCAAGGAATTGCGCCAACGCGTAAACCCCAGGAAGCGTGTTTCATAAAAGGGCGTGGATTCTAACGAAAAAACCCGCGCAGGGCGCGGGTTTCTTCTGAACGGGTTGCGACGCTTACATGCGTTGCAGATCCCGCTGAGCCAACTGGGCCGCAGAGGTACCCGGATACTGGGCCACCACCTGCTGCAGAATGCCTTTGACCTTGTCGGTATGACCCAGGCGGCGTTCTACGTCAGCCAGTTTGTACAGCGAATCCGGCACCTTGGCGTGCTTGGGGTACAGCTGGCTGACCTTGGCAAATGCCTGGCCTGCGCCCTGCAGATCACCCTTGGCCAGGTTCACCTCACCCAACCAGTACTGGGCGTTGCCCGCGTACTGGCTGTTCGGGTATTTGCGCAGGAATGCGGTAAAAGCCTGGCTGGCCTTATCGAAATCCTTGGCTTTGATCAGGTCGAAGGCTGCATCGTAATACAGCTTTTCCTTCGCCGGATCACCCGGTTCGCTGCTGGCGGCAGGGGCTTGGCTGGCAGCCGCGGCCCCTGCCGCTGCACCACCGGCGGCGCTTGCGGCGCCACCGGCAGAAGAATTATCAGGAGTGGCGGCTGGTGTAACGCCGGCTCCAATGCGTCGATCAAGATCCTGGTAACGCTCCAGGCCTTCTTGCTTCAGCTGGTTCACTTGATTCTGCAGAACCTCAATCGTGCCTTGTTGCTGCGACAATTGATCCTGCATGCGTTGCAGCTGGTTGAACAGTTCGCCCTGTGCCGAAGGCGCGGCAGTTGCCGCGCCCCCGGCATAGGCGCCGTTCGTGCCATAACCCGCTGGCGGATAACTGCTCCCGCTATTGTTATAGCCAGAGTTGCTATCTTCCACAGGAACCGCAGCCCACACCGCAAGCGGTGCCAGGCTGAGAGCCAATACAGTTAGAGCACGACGGCACGTTCGCATGACGAATTACTTACGCAGTTCGACGCGACGGTTTTGAGCCCAGGACTGCTCGTCGTGGCCAGTAGCAACTGGACGCTCTTTACCGTAGGAAACCAGTTCCAGTTGGCCTGGAGCAACACCTTGCAGAACCAGGTAGCGCTGAACGGCTTTCGCACGACGCTCGCCCAGTGCCATGTTGTACTCACGAGTACCACGTTCGTCGGTGTTACCTTCCAGAACAACGCGAGCGCCGTTAGCTTTCAGGTCCTTCGCGTGAACGTCCAGAGCGCGCATGGCTTCTGGTTTCAGGTCCGAACTGTCGTATTCGAAGTAGAAAGTGGTGATAGCGCGCAGAGCAGCTTCTTCGCTCAGGGAGCCGTCAACTGCACCAGTGTTAGCGCCGTAACCAGCGTTTGGATCAACAGCTGCGCCTTCACCGGCATTGTCGCCGCCTTTAGACGAGCAACCAACGGCTACGGACAGAGCCAGAGCCAGAGCAGCAAACTTACCAAACTTCAGCATTTCCATCGTGAAACTCCTAATGAACCCCAGTGTGTTAAGTACTTCTTTTTGTAGCGCCGCGTCAGTTCAGGTAAGGGGACCAGGACGGTTCTCTGACTTCGCCTTGAGCGGTAGGAAGCGGGAGCCTTACGCGTCCATTAATGGACACGAGCATCAAGACTCCCCGGCCCTGCTGGCGGGTGGCGTAGATTACCATGGTGCCGTTGGGCGCAACAGTAGCTGACTCATCAAGGTTAGTATCTGTAAGGATTTTTACGGTTCCACGCTGCAAATCCTGGGCCGCAACCCGGAAATTAGTGAAACCATCCTGACGGTGAATCATCACCAACGTCTTTTCATCAGCCGAAAGCTTCGGTGCAGCGTTGTAGTTACCAATAAAGGTCACTCGTTCGGCGCCGCCGCCGTTGACGCTGGTTTTGTAGACTTGCGGCTTGCCGCCACGGTCGGAGGTGAAGTAGATGGTCGAGCCATCCTTGCCCCAGAACGGTTCGGTGTTGATGCCCGGGCCGCTGGTAACACGGCTCAGTTGGCGCGAAGCCATGTTCATCACGTAGATGTCCGGGTTGCCATCCTTGGACAAGACGAATGCCAGGCGTGAACCATCCGGCGACCAGGCTGGCGCGCCATTCAGGCCTTCGAAGTTGGTGATCTGCTCACGGCGACCGGTATCGATGTGCTGGACGAAGATCCGTGGACGCTTCTGTTCAAAGGACACGTAGGCGATACGCTTGCCATCTGGCGCGAAACGCGGCGACAGGATCGGCTCACGGGATTGCAGCAGCGTCACTGCACGCGCGCCGTCATAGTCGGAACGCTGCAAAGTGTAACGAGTGTTGTCTACCGAAAAACGCTCGGCCGTTACATAGAGCAAGCGCGTGGAGAAGGCACCCTTGATCCCGGTCAGTTTTTCAAACGACTGGTCGGAGATGTAGTGCGCCATGTCCCGCAGCTGATCCGTGGTGCCCGACACGCTGCCGGTTAGCACTTGCTGCTCGGTCGCGACGTTGAACAGGGTGTACTGGATCTGGAGGCGACCGCCGGCGGGCGTGATGCTGCCCACCATCAGGTACTGGGCGTTCAGCGCTTTCCAGTCACGGAAGATGACTTCGCTGGCCTGGGTCGGCTGGCTGATCATGTTGCCTTTGTCGATCGGTGCGTAGTAGCCGGAGTTGCGCAGGTCATCGCTGATGATCTGCGACATGTCGTCCGGCAGCACGCTGCCGCCCTGCCAGCCAAACGGCACAACGGCGATCGGGGTGGCCCGATCGCTACCGCTGGTGACCAGGATGTTCTTTTCATCCGCCGCCGCTATCCCTGCCATGCAGCAAATAACGACAAGCATTCCTCGAAGAAGGTTTCTCACAAGGCTAGATCCTCAGGTGTGAATGTCATCTTGAATGAACGGTAGGGAGCGAAGTCGCTTGGTTTCATTCCCTGCATCTCGGTCAACCGGCCAATGTTCTTGACCGCTGCTACCGCCGAACTGTCGAACGAACCGTCGCCACTGGACTTGGCCACGCTGACCGAAGTCACCGTACCGTCCGGCAACATGCCGATCTGCAGCACTACTGTCATGCCTTTACGTGCCGAAGGAGGACGGGTCCACCCTTCCGCTGCCCGTGAACGAATCAGGTCGTCGAAACTGCCCGCGACTTCATCACCACGTTCATCGGCCAAGGCTTGCTGGCGCTGCGGCGTGTCGGAAAGCAAATCGGCCAAGGCCTGGGCCTTTTTGTCTTCGGTCGATTTACGCGCTGCTTCCTGGGCCTTTTTCTTGGAGGCATCGGCAGCAGCTTTCTTCTTCGCATCGTCGGCGATCTTCTTCTTCGCCTCGTCAGCTTCAGCTTTCTTCTTGGCGTCGTCCGCGGCTTTCTTCTTCGCGTCTTCGACTATCTTTTTCTTCGCGTCTTCAGCGGCCTTTTTCTTGGCCTCTTCTTCGGCAGCCTTCTTGGCTTCTTCTTCAGATTTCTTCTTGGCTATATCAGCCAATTGTTTCTCTTCAGCCTTCTTGGCTTCGGCAGCTTTATCGGCTTTCTTGGCTTCATCAGCCTTTTGCGCCTCTGCAGCTTTCTTCGCCTCGTCAGCCTTTTTCGATTCCTCGGCCTTTTGAGCCGCCTCTTCTTTCTTTTGTTCCGCAGCAGCCTTCACCGCTTCCTGCTCGACCTTCTTCTGTTCCATCTGCTCGACTTCAGTCTGGCGCGCAGCCGACTTCTGGGCCTCACCCGCAATCTTCTGATTGGTCTGGGTGGTGGCCTGGCTTTTCGATTTCAGCTGATACAGGGTCGCCTGCACGATCGGCTTGGCTGGCGGCAGGTCCGGGGTCATGGCAGAGCTGACGAACAGCATGCCAAACACCAGGACGTGCAGGGCAATTGCCCAGACGCTAGGCCAGAAGTAGCTTTCCGAGGCGGACGGCTCTCGCTGTTGGTGCATCAGGGCGCCTCGGTAATCAAGCCAACATTACCGACCCCGGCCTTCTGCAGCCCGCCCATGGCGCCCATGACGGAGCCGTAGTCGACGACCTTGTCGCCGCGAATGAACACCTGGGTGTGCTTGCCACCTTCGTTGCCGGCGCGAATGATCTTGGTCACGGCATCAGTCATCTGCGGCAAGGTCATGGCCTTGTCCTGCTGTTTCTGAGTGTCGACTTCGCTGCCAAGGTTCCAGTAATAGGTCTTGTCAGCCTTGATCGAAATGGTCAGGACCTGGGTGTTGTTGTCCTGCGGCAAGGCTTCGCTGGAAACCTTGGGCAGATCAACCTTCACGCCCTGATTGAGCATCGGCGCGGTCACCATGAAGATAACCAGCAGCACCAGCATCACGTCGATGTAAGGCACTACGTTCATCTCGGCGACCGGCTTGCGCTTTTTGCGAGCTCGAGCGATTAAAGCCATTGGGAATTACCTGCTTATTCTTCGCTGGTGTGCACTTTACGGTGCAGGATCGCCTGGAATTCATCGGCGAAGGTGTAGTAACGGCTGATCAACGTTTCGCCACGAGCGGCAAAACGGTTGTAGGCGATTACTGCGGGAATAGCTGCGAACAGGCCGATGGCGGTGGCGATCAGCGCTTCGGCGATACCCGGGGCCACGGTGGCCAGGGTCGCTTGCTGGGCCTGGGCCAGGCCGCGGAAGGAGTTCATGATCCCCCATACGGTACCGAACAGGCCGATATACGGGCTGACGGAACCTACGGTGGCGAGGAACGGCAGGCTTTGCTCAAGCTTTTCTTCTTCGCGGGAGATGGCGACGCGCATGGCACGGGCCACGCCTTCCATGACCGCTTCCGGGTCAACGCCTGGCTGCTGGCGCAGACGGGAGAATTCCTTGAAGCCGGCGCGGAAGATCTGCTCGACGCCCGAATCCGGGTCCGGGTTGCTGCCCGCCTGGCGGTACAGCTTGGACAGGTCGATACCCGACCAGAAGCGCTCTTCGAAGCTCTCCAGGGCACGTCGACCAGCACGCAGCAGGTTGCTGCGCTGAAAAATCATGACCCAAGAGGTAACCGATGCGGCTACCAGGACCAGCATCACCAGTTGAACCACGACACTGGCATTGCTGACCAGGCTCCACATGGAGGAATGGTCGACGACGGTAGGTTCCACGCTAAATCTCCTGCTCTGAATGTTTACCCGCGCCGCTCACGCCGGCAAAGGCCGCGCGTAGAGTTTCGGGAATGGCCCGGGGTTTCAAACTATTGGTGCGAACACAGGCCACCAGGAACTGCCCCTCACAGAGCAGCGTTGCATCCGTAGCCCGCCTGACCTGCTGTTTAAAGCGCAGGCTGGCACGGTTCAATTCGGTTATTTCTGCGCTGACCAGCAGCTCGTCGTCCAGTCGCGCCGGCGCGTGGTAACGCGCCTCGCTGGAATGCACGACAAACAACAGGTCCTCCCCTGCCAGCTGGGATTGGGCAAAGCCCAGCTCCCGTAGCCGCTCGGTTCGAGCCCGCTCCATGAACTTTAGGTAATTGACGTAATAAACGATGCCGCCAGCATCGGTGTCCTCGTAATAAACGCGACAGCGATGTGCGAACGACTGATCCCCGTTTTGCGCGCGCATACTCTAGTGCTTACTCCTCAGGTTGCCAATCCGGCCAGGCAACTGTTTTTCATTCTGTGGCACATTTCTAACGAAAGAATGACGACGCCAGCCACTAGGACAGCACAAACTCCGAATAAATCGAATCGCCAAGCGTTTTTAATCGTCTACTGCATCGAGGAATTCGTCTACTACGGGCATCTCGCCCAATCGTGACGGAATGTTTAACCCAAAGTGCAGATACGCATGCCGGGTGACCACACGCCCCCTTGGCGTGCGCATGATGTAGCCCTGCTGAATCAGATACGGCTCCAGTACATCCTCAATCGTATGCCGCTCTTCGCTGATGGCGGCGGCGAGGCTGTCCACGCCCACCGGGCCGCCGTCGAACTTCTCGATCATGGTCAACAGCAGGCGCCGGTCCTGGTGATCAAAGCCATGCTCATCCACATCCAGCAGGTTCAGCGCCAGGTCTGCCACGGGCTTGGTGATATGCCCCTTGGCCCGCACTTCGGCAAAGTCGCGCACCCGGCGCAGCAGACGGTTGGCAATCCGCGGGGTACCACGGGCGCGGCGGGCGATTTCAAAGGCGCCTTCCGGGTCCAGGGGCAAGCCAAGGATGCTCGCCGAACGGCTGACGATGGTGGCCAGATCCGCCGTGCTATAGAACTCTAGACGTTGAACAATCCCGAAACGGTCTCGCAGCGGGTTGGTCAGCATGCCCGCACGGGTGGTCGCACCCACCAGCGTGAACGGTGGCAGGTCGAGCTTGATCGAGCGCGCCGCCGGGCCTTCACCGATCATGATGTCCAGTTGGAAGTCTTCCATGGCCGGGTACAGTACTTCCTCGACGATGGGCGAAAGCCGGTGGATCTCGTCGATAAACAGTACGTCGTGGGGCTCCAGGTTGGTCAGCAGCGCCGCCAGGTCGCCCGGGCGCTCCAGCACGGGGCCGGAGGTGGACTTGATCGACACGCCCATTTCCTGGGCGATGATGTTGGCCAGGGTGGTCTTGCCGAGCCCGGGCGGGCCGAAGATCAACGTGTGGTCCAGGGACTCGCTGCGCCCGCGCGCGGCCTGGATGAACAGCTCCATCTGCTCGCGCACGGTGGGCTGGCCGATGTATTCGGCAAGGCTCAGGGGGCGAATCGCCCGGTCCTGGATTTCTTCACGATCACGAGGCCCGGTGGCCGCGATCAGACGATCAGCTTCAATCACTTAAATCATTCCCTTCAGGGCGCGGCGGATCATGTCTTCGCTGCTCAGGTTCTTGTCCTTGATGGCTGACACGGCCTTGCTCGCCTCTTGCGGCTTGTAGCCCAGGGAGATCAGCGCGCTGACCGCATCGCTTTCAGCGCTGGCCACCGGCACACCCGGCGCATCAGGCTGGTTGGGCACCAGGGCAAACATGCTCGGCACAACCTCCCAGGCCTTGAAGCGGTCTTTGAGCTCCACCAGCAGGCGCTCGGCGGTTTTCTTGCCAACGCCCGGTACCTTGGTCAGCGCGGACGTGTCCTGGGCCGACACACAGCGCACCAATTCATCCACTTCCAGGCTCGACATCAGCGCCAGCGCCAGCTTCGGCCCCACGCCGTTGAGGCGGATCAGCTCACGGAAAAAATCCCGGTCACGCTTGCCAACGAACCCATAGAGCAATTGCGCGTCTTCGCGCACCACCAGGTGAGTGTGCAGGGTCAGCGGTTCACCGACCGACGGTAAGCGGTAGAGGGTGGTCATGGGCACTTCAAGCTCATAACCCAGCCCGTTTACATCCAGAATCAGGTGCGGTGGCTGTTTCTCAGCCAGGGTGCCGCGCAAGCGTCCAATCACGTTCGAATCCTTAAGAATCGGCTCAAATCAAGGCCTGGCCGGTAATAACGCGGGCATGCCGGCCGACAGCACAGGCCGTTCATGCACCCCACGCAGAATGAATGCGCTGATGCTATCAGAGACGCAGCCGGCCGCCACGACTGCGTGCGGTCCCCAAGCCATGGGGCATCAGGCTGGAACGGGTATGGGCATGGCAAATGGCAATGGCCAGGGCGTCGGAGGCATCGATTTGCGGTTTGGCGGTGAGTTTGAGCATGTGCATGACCATCATCATCACCTGCTCTTTATTGGCAGCACCGGTACCGACCACGGCTTGCTTGACCTGGGTCGCGGTGTATTCAGCGATCTCCATGCCCTCCTCGGCTCCGGCCACAATGGCCGCACCGCGGGCCTGGCCGAGCTTCAGGGCGGAGTCGGCGTTTTTCGCCATGAACACTTTTTCGATGCCCATGGTCACTGGCCCATAGGTCTGGATCACTTCACGCACGCCGCGATACACGATCTGCAAGCGCTCGGCCAACTCGCCGGCGCCGGTACGGATACAGCCCGACGCCACGTACACGCAGCCTCGCGGGGTCTGTTGGACCACGCCAAAGCCGGTGATTCGCGAACCGGGGTCGATACCTAGGATTAGAGTCATAACGCCTGCAGTTGGATAAAAAATTCTTGATATAGCCAAGATCAAAATGTGGGAGCGGGCTTGCTCGCGAAGGCGGTGTATCAGTCACCGTATTGACTGACTGACACGCCGCCTTCGCGAGCAAGCCCGCTCCCACATTAGATCTGCATCATCCTTCAGCCTAGCTGTTCAGCCACCGATTCCGGAATATCGGCATTGGAATAGACGTTCTGCACGTCATCCAGGTCTTCAAGCATGTCGAGCATCTTGAGTACCTTCTGCGCCCCGTCCAGGTCCAGCTCGGCGCTGGTGGTCGGCAGCATCACGATTTCCGCGTCTGTGCCTTTGAAACCAGCCGCTTCCAGGGCGTTACGCACCGAATAGAAGCCCGCGAACGAGGTGAACACGTCGATGGAACCGTCTTCGTTGGTCACCACGTCGTCGGCATCGGCCTCCATTGCCGCCTCAATCAGCGCATCTTCATCCACGCCCGGCGCGAAGGAAATCTGCCCCTTGCGCTCAAACAGGTAGGCCACCGAACCGTCAGTGCCGAGGTTGCCGCCACATTTGCTGAACGCATGGCGCACGGCAGCCGCGGTACGGTTGCGGTTGTCGGTCATGCACTCGACCATCACCGCCACGCCACCCGGGCCGTAGCCTTCGTAGCTCAACTCGACCATGTCGTCTGTATCGGCCGCACCGGCACCACGGGCCACGGCGCGGTCGATGATGTCGCGGCTCATGTTGGCGCCGAGGGCTTTGTCCAGGGCCAGGCGCAGGCGCGGGTTGGAACCCGGGTCACCGCCACCCTGGCGCGCGGCAACAGTCAGCTCGCGAATCCACTTGGTGAAGATCTTGCCTTTCTTGGCATCCTGACGCTCTTTGCGGTGCTTGATGTTCGCCCACTTGGAATGGCCAGCCATAACACAACTCCGAAATTCTGTAGAAACCTGTCGATCCCGCCCCAGGCGGGACTTCCCTCTTTAACGTGCAGCCCTTGTAACGCAAAGGCGCATCCGAAGATGCGCCCTTAGCTGACAATGTAAAACCTTATCGCGCTTTCACGCTGCGGCCTTACTCAGCCTTTGGTGTCTCGCGCAGACGGATATGCAGCTCGCGCAGTGCCTTGGCATCCACCACACCCGGCGCTTGCGTCATGACGTCGGCAGCACTTTGGGTTTTCGGGAAGGCAATCACTTCACGGATCGACTGGGCACCGGTCATCAGCATCACCAGACGGTCCAGGCCAAAGGCCAGGCCGCCATGGGGTGGCGCGCCGTATTTCAGGGCGTCGAGCAGGAAGCCGAACTTCTCTTGCTGCTCATCTTCGTTGATGCCCAGCAGGCGGAAGACCGATTGCTGCATTTCCTTGCGGTGGATACGGATCGAACCGCCACCCAGCTCGGTGCCGTTGAGCACCATGTCGTAGGCACGGGACAGAGCGCCAGCCGGGTTGGCTTCCAGCTCTTGCGGCGTGCACTTCGGCGCGGTGAACGGGTGGTGCAGTGCGCTGAAGCTGCCGTCGTCGTTTTCTTCGAACATCGGGAAGTCGACAACCCACATCGGCGCCCACTGGCAGGTCAGCAGGTTCAGGTCGTTGCCGACCTTGATCCGCAGTGCACCCAGCGCTTCGCTGACGATCTTCGACTTGTCGGCACCGAAGAACACGATGTCGCCGTCAACTGCGCCAACACGATCCAGGATCACATTGAGGTTGGCTTCAGGGATGTTCTTGACGATTGGCGACTGCAGGCCTTCGACGCCCTTGGCGCGCTCGTTGACCTTGATGTACGCCAGGCCCTTGGCACCGTAGATGCCGACGAACTTGGTGTAGTCGTCGATCTGCTTGCGCGGCATGCTCGCAGCGCCAGGCACGCGCAGTGCGGCGATACGGCATTTCGGGTCGTTGGCCGGGCCGCTGAACACCTTGAAGTCGACATCTTTCAGTTGGTCTTCAACGTCAACCAGTTCCAGCGGGTTACGCAGGTCTGGCTTGTCGGAACCGTAACGGCGCATGGCTTCTTCGAAGGTCATGTGCGGGAATTCGCCGAACTCCAGGTTCAGCACTTCCTTGAACAGGTTGCGGATCATCTGCTCGGTGATGCCCATGATCTCTTTTTCATCGAGGAAACTGGTCTCGATGTCGATCTGAGTGAATTCCGGCTGGCGGTCGGCCCGCAGGTCTTCGTCACGGAAGCACTTGGCGATCTGGTAGTAACGGTCGAAGCCGGCAACCATCAGCAGTTGCTTGAACAGCTGTGGCGATTGCGGCAGGGCGAAGAAGGAACCGGCGTGGGTACGGCTCGGCACCAGGTAGTCACGGGCGCCTTCCGGGGTAGCACGGGTCAGGATCGGCGTCTCGACGTCGAGGAAGCCGTTCTCGTCGAGGAAGCGACGGATGCTGGTGGTCATGCGCGAACGCAGGCGCAGCTTCTCGGCCATTTCCGGGCGACGCAGGTCCAGGAAGCGATAACGCAGGCGGGTTTCTTCGCCAACGTCAGAGAACTCGTTCAGCGGGAACGGCGGGGTTTCCGACTCGTTCAGCACTTCCAGTTCGTAACCCAGCACTTCGATCATGCCCGACGCCATGTTGGCGTTGGTGGCACCGGCCGGACGCAGGCGAACCTTGCCGGTGATCTTCACGACGTACTCGCTGCGCACGCGATCGGCGGCGGCGAAGCTCTCGGCGCGGTCCGGATCGAACACCACCTGGGCCAGACCATCACGATCACGGATATCGAGGAAGATCACCCCGCCGTGGTCGCGGCGACGGTGAACCCATCCGCAAAGGGTGATTTCCTGACCTTCCAGGGTCTCGTTCAGTTGGCCGCAATAGTGGCTGCGCATCATGATAGTGGTTTCGCTTCTCGTAATTCGAAATTCGGTGGAGGCCCGCCTCATCACCGTACAGCTAAGTCAGGTGACGGATAATGCAGGAGCCTGCGCGTAGAGTTCAACTCAGTCTGCTTTGTCGCCGCCGGCCAGATTCTTCTTCGAACCGGTCTTGAAGTCGGTCTCGTACCAACCGTTGCCACTCAGGCGAAAGCCCGGCATGGACAACATCTTCTTGAGCTCCGGTGCCTGGCAGGCAGGGCAATCGACCAGCGGCGCTGCGCTGATCTTTTGAATGGCTTCCAACTGATGACCACAGGAAGCGCATTGATAGTCGTACATGGGCATGGAGATGTCTCGGCGATCAGATCATTACTGCGCCACGCCCTGCCCTGGCTCTATCCTGTGGGAAAGTCCCGGCATGCGCAGCAAAGCCCGGGATTATATCTGGTAAATCGAGGCTGTGCAGCCGTAGCGGCGCGCTGCTCTTTATATAGATGACTGCAGCAGGCTTCTGCCGGGCGCCCGAGCCGGGGCAATCCCGGGACGGGCGCCCGGCACAAGGTTCATGCAGGGTCCGGCTGGACACTGGGCGCGACAAGCCGCCCTTTCAATACATGCACCACGCAAACCACCCTGACCAGACCGCTGAAGTTCTTTACACCGCCATAACGCAAGTGCACTTCCCGGTCCACGTAAGACAGCAGCGCACTGACCGAACACGTATTGATCCTGGCGATCTCCGCGAGGATATTCCAATACACCTCTTCGAGCCGCAAACACGTCGAAAAACCATTAAGCCGAACCGATCGGGACAATGGCCTGGCCAAGTTCATATCGAACCCCTTGGCAAAGGGATCTACCTTTATCTTGTGCAATCCGCACGTTTCCATAACTCCATTACCTGCTCCGCGTGACATACACTTGACACTCCATTGCCTGACGGCCACTCATGTTCTCGTTGGCCGTTGAGCTATAAAACATCAAGACGACAAGTGCAGCCAGAAGACAGGGAGCCGATCACCGTAGGACAAGCCAACGCGCGTATCAGGAAGCTCGCGGAATCACGGAAATCGCCGGGAAGCAGGCATGCGAGGGGCGTCAGCTCGACGCCCTCCCGCCACCGGTGTTATTTGTTTTCGAGCAGGGAACGCAACATCCATGCGGTCTTTTCATGCACTTGCATACGCTGGGTCAGCAAGTCCGCCGTCGGTTCATCACTGACTTTATCCAACAACGGGAAGATCCCCCGGGCTGTGCGAGTCACCGCTTCCTGGCCTTCGACCAGTTGCTTGATCATGTCTTCAGCGCTCGGCACACCCTCTTCTTCCTTGATCGAAGAAAGTCGCGCATACACCGAGTAGGCACCCGGTGCGGGAAAGCCCAGGGCACGAATACGCTCTGCGATTGAATCCACCGCCAGCGCCAGTTCGTTGTACTGCTCTTCAAACATCAAGTGCAGTGTACGAAACATGGGCCCCGTTACGTTCCAATGGAAGTTGTGGGTCTTCAGGTAAAGTACATAGGTATCGGAAAGCAGTCGCGAAAGTCCATCAACGATTGATTTACGGTCTTCTTCACTGATACCAATATCGATTGCCATGTGTTTCCCCTTCAATTGATAAAAATTCATTGATCAGGTGCAGGACCACTCTAGCAAGAGTGCCGGCCGTGCGCAGCCTGGCTGACCCTTTCGAGGTGCGGCAAATCGCCCCTTGCAGAGCGGGCTTGCCCGACAGGCAAGGCTTCAACAGCTACCGGAAAAATTACCCAGCACCTGCGAAAAAGCCTGCACCTGTCTAGGACAAGTGTTTGACGCAGAAATGCCGTGCCCCTTGTAACAGCCTGAAATGCTTGATTTGAGTAGGCACAGGCTTTGCTGTTAAATAGGCAGCGTGTCGCCGCCGATATTTTTCGCGGCAAGCGGCATAGGCTGATACCCGTGCACGTGCCCAACGCCTCCCATTGTTCAGAAGCGAACCGTGCCCGTCAGCTCTTCCTTGTGATCCGTCTTAACGTGAGTTAATCAAAATGTTGAAAATCGTCCACCTGCTAACGGGCGCTGCAGCTTTGCTGCTGTCCTTTATCCCCAGCCTGCGATCAGAGACCCTGCCTTACCTGCAGCAACCTGACGCTCTCTACCTGACCTTCTTTGGTCTTCTTAACCTGACACTGGCTCCAGTCATTCCATACTGGAACAAAGGCCCGCGTCATCAACTGCAAAACCTGGTCAGCGCCCTGCTGGTCCTGGCTGTTGTCGTGCAAACCCTCACCCTGCTGGCGCCTATGCCTGAAGTGGGTGGCCACCCGGCCGTCCTGCTCAGCCTGGCAATCGCACTGGTCGCCATCGTTCTTCATCTGGCCATCAGTTTTTACCGCTCCTCCCCGGCCGCTGCGTCGCAAAGCTACGACATGACCAACCGGGATACCGGGACCGTCAAGTGGTTCAACACCTCCAAGGGCTTCGGCTTTATTTCCCGGGATTCGGGCGACGATATCTTCGTCCACTTCCGGGCGATTCGCGGCGAAGGCCATCGCGTACTGGTGGAAGGCCAGCGCGTGGAGTTCTCCGTCATGAACCGTGACAAGGGGCTGCAAGCTGAAGATGTGATCGCCGCATTGCCGCGTCGCTGATTCCAGCACCCCGAAAAAAAGAAACCGCGATGCAGCCTGGCTGCATCGCGGTTTTTTTATGCCCGGGGGGTCAACCCCTGCCTTATTAATAATGAGGCGGCGGCGCCTCTTCCTCGGACGACTCGAACTGGCCGCCCATTTCTTCCTGGCGCTTGAGCAACGCAGTCATCTGCAACTGCAGGCGTTCCACGGCACGCTGCTGGGTGACCAGGATGTCATTCAGGGTCTCGATGGTGTCGTCCTGAAAGGCCAGGCGGCTTTCCAGGTCGGTCACGCGGGCTTGAAGATCCATGGCTCAAGCCTCCAGGAACGTGAAGTCGGCCGGCAGGATCTCGCGCAGGCGCGCACGAATTGCCACCACTTGCTCGTCACTGTAGGGCTTCGCCGGGTGCTTGCCCCAGACCGGCGCAGGCCAGGCCGCGTCGTCGCGCTTGCGTACGATCACATGCACGTGCAGTTGGCTGACCACATTACCCAAGGCACCGATATTCATTTTGTCGGCGCCGAACCCTTCGTTCAGCCACTGTGCCAGTGCCGTGCTTTCCTGCCACACCCGCTGCTGGTCGGCGACATCCAGTTGAAACACTTCGCTGATACCGTCGATGCGCGGCACCAGGATGAACCAGGGGTAATTCGAGTCATTGGAAAGCAGCAGCCGACACAGGGGGAAATCCCCGATAGGCAAGGTGTCTTGTTGAAGGCGTGGATCTAAGGCGAACACAGCAGTCACTCCCGTTCGGCGGGTCAGGTTTCAGGCGCCCAGCATACCTGCGAATGCCGGTCGCTTCACGGCGAATGCGCGTGGCCGAATACGCGCCCAAACAGGACGCCACGAAAAAAAGCGCACCATTTCGAGACAGGCCAATATTTCAGCTACGCTAAATGACCAATGTATCCAATTCTGGTCAAAGTCGGGACGCGGAACATGCTTCAAGACCTTGAGCCAGACGGCTTTCAAAAGGCGAAGGCAGAACGGGAGCAGAAACGCAGTCAGTGAAGCACTGCACCAAAATGACCCATTTGTGCTTCAAAGGGATCCGCCAACTACCCACCGAACGGGGTGAACCGGTAACGTTTTGCTCTGGTACAGGTTTTATGCGCCACCGAACCGGAGTGCGGCAGGCGCGTCAAGGCCAAACCAAACGGCGTAAAAAGCCCGTGCTTATGCGGTTTTTACAGGCCGTTGACACTTTTCACGAAAAAATCACATTCGGTTACGGGTTTGTGCACGCTTGTTGCATTCACACCCATATCGTCGACAACGGCACCGGCGGGAAGCAGGTGTTTCGCGACGGAAAATAACAGCGGTTCAATGCCTGACAGGGATGAGTTGAAACTTTCAGGGGTGACTTTTCCACCCCGCTTCCAAGGTTTTAAAACAGCATTGAAGTTGTCAGTCCGGTTACAAGTGGACTGTGAATTTGCGACATGGAGCTAGCAATTTACGACAGGCCCGTAAAGAAGCTGAAAGGATAGATGTGCAAGTATCGTCAATAATGTCTGCGTGATATAACTTTGCGCCGACACAAAAAAGAAAGAGCCGCCCAGACAAAAATATAGGTGGGACGGCAGTACTCTTCCTAAAACCAAAGGAGCAAATCACGATGCGCGTGATGAAGTGGAGCATGATCGCCCTGGCTGTTTCAGCAGGCACCTCGCAGTTCGCAATGGCGTCCTCCCAGGACGATTCCAAGGGCTTTGTTGAAGACAGCACTTTCAGCATCAACACTCGCCTCCTGAACTTTAGCCGCGACTTCCGTAACAATGACACCGGCAAGAGCCGCGTCGACGAAACCGGTCTGGGCTTCAACGGCCTGTACCAGTCGGGCTTCACCCAAGGCACCATCGGTGTGGGTGTCGACGTCATCGGTCTGTTGGGCGTCAAACTGGACAGCGGCAAGGGTCGTTCCGGCACTGGCCTGTTTCCAACTGGCTCCGACGGTCGCGCTCAGGATGATTACTCCAAGGGCGGCGGCGCAGTTAAGTTCCGTATCTCCGATACGGTCCTGAAAATCGGCGACCAGTACACCACCGCGCCTGTATTCGCTTCCGATGACAGCCGTCTGCTGCCTGAATTGCCACAGGGTATCTCGCTGACCAGCAACGAGATCAAAGGCCTGAAACTTGAAGGCGGTCACTTCACTTCGAGCGTGGCACAAGCCCAGACCTACCGCGACAGCCTGGGCCTGACAAAAACCGACTTCATCGGTGGTGTCTACGCCCTGACTCCAGAAGTCAGCGCCAGCCTCTACTACGCGAAGACCGAAGACTACTGGAAGAAAACCTACGCCAACCTGAACTGGACCCATGCGCTCAGCAATGAGCAGTCCCTGGCGGTCGACTTCAACATCTACAGCACCAAAAGTGATGGCGCTGGCCTGCAACGGGCTGAGAAAGACGGCACCACCAAACTGGACAACCGTGCCTACAGCTTGCAAGGCGCGTACACCATCCAGGCTCACACCTTTACCCTGGCCTACCAGAAGGTCAGCGGTGACGGTGACTACGGCTACGGCGTAGACGGCGGCGGCACGATCTTCCTTGCCAACTCCATCGCTCGTTCCGACTTCAACGCTGAAGACGAGAAGTCGTTCCAGGCTCGCTACGACCTGAACATGGCGACTTTCGGCGTACCAGGCCTGAGCTTCATGACTCGCTACGTCAAAGGTACCGGCGCCAACACCGCCGACACCTCGAACGGCAAAGAGTGGGAACGTGACATCGAAGCCAAGTACGTGATCCAGAGCGGCCCGGCAAAAGACCTGAGCCTGCGCGTGCGTCAAGCCACTTATCGCTCCAGCGATGGTGTGTACTACGGTTCGGCGTCCATCGACGAACTGCGTCTGATCGCGCAATACCCGCTGAACATCTTGTAATTGGCAGTTTGATTACAACGATGACTTAGGGTTTCGGCCCTAACTAAAAAGCCGCTCACTTGTTCGCAAGTGAGCGGCTTTTTTATTGCAACTTAATCTCAACAACCGGATAACTAGCAAGCTAACTATCTAGTTTAATCCTGCGTAACAAACCTGACATATCGGCCAGGTTTAATCATCCAGTCACACTATTACTTCCCAGCACTTTCCTGCATGACGCGAATAACCCGTTGTGGAAACGGAATATCAATCCCCGCCGCTTTCAAACGGTCACGTGCCAGTTCATTGAACATGAACATCACATCCCAGTAATCCGAAGTCTTGGTCCAGACTCGCAGGGATACCGTGATCGAACTGTCGCCCAAGGTCGAAACTACCGCTGCCGGCGCAGGATCAGCCAATACGCGTGGATCCTTGGCCAGTTCCAGCAGCACTTCGCGTGCTTTCTGCAGGTCGGCTTCATAGTCGACCCCCACGTCAAACACCACCTTGCGGGTCGGCTGACGGTTGGTGTTGGTGATGAGGCCGTTGGACAGGCTGCCATTGGGGATGATCACCGTCTTGTTGTCGCCGGTGCGCAACACGGTGTGGAAGATCTGGATGCTGTCGACGGTACCGGAAGTGCCCTGGGCTTCGATCCAGTCACCAATGCGGAACGGACGGAACAACAGAATCAGCACGCCGCCGGCGAAGTTCGCCAGGCTGCCTTGCAATGCCAGGCCGATGGCCAGGGTGGCGGCGCCGATCGCGGCAACGAACGAGGTGGTTGCGACGCCGATCATCGAGGCCACGTTGACCACCAGCATGACCTTGAGCGCAATGTTCGCAAGGCTGGTAATGAAGTGTTGCAGCGCCAGGTCAGCATTACGCAACGCCAGCAAACGCCCTACCCGGTGGGTCAAGACGTTGATCAGCCACCAACCAATGGCCAGGGTGACCACTGCCAGCAAAAATCGGCTGCCGTATTCCATGATCATCGGTAACCACGACTCCGAGGTCTTGATCAAGTGATCCACTTCAGCGTTCAAGTCCATCTACATTCTCCTGTTTGCCGGATGTGCGGCCTTATCAATCCCCACATAACAAATGAGCCCCGAAGGGCTCAATCGTTTCTGCAGGTTCTGGGCGTGGGACGTCAAAAACGTCCACAGGTTCCCGAGGGGTCCACTCAGTCGCGGAAGTTATTGAACTGCAGCGGCATGTCGAAGGTCTTGGCGCGCAGGGCAGCAATGGCCTCCTGCAAATCGTCACGCTTCTTGCCGGTGATACGCACCTGCTCGCCCTGGATGGCGGCCTGGACCTTGAGCTTGGCGTCCTTGACGTGAGCGACGATTTTCTTCGCCAGCTCCTTGTCGATGCCTTCCTTGAGCACGGCTTCCTGCTTCATCAGCTTGCCGGACGCATAGGCATCCTTGATTTCGAGGCATTGCGCGTCGATCTTGCGCTTGACCAGAGACAGCTTGAGGATCTCAATCATCGCTTCCAGCTGGAAGTCGGCTTCCGCGGTCAGGTTGACGGTCAGCTCTTTTTCCTTGAACTCGAAGCTGCCCTTGCCCTTCAAGTCATAGCGGCGATCCAGCTCCTTGACGGCGTTCTCGACGGCGTTGGTGACTTCATGTTTGTCCAGTTCGGATACCACGTCGAACGACGGCATGTAATTTCTCCAATAAAAAAGGGGCGCGGCTCAGTAGAGATGGAGCACGCCCGGGCTAAAATGCCCGGGCATTATAGCGGTTCTTTCGCCTCGTTCACTGCGGGCAGCCTTACGGAGTAAAAACTGATGTCGACCACCTGGCACGTCCTCGGCGCCGGCAGCCTCGGAACACTGTGGGCCGCCCGCCTGGCCCGCGCCGGTCTGCCCGTGCGCCTGATCCTGCGGGATCCCGGGCGGTTGGCGAGTTATCAGACGGCCAATGGCCTGACCCTGGTCGAGCAAGGCGTGGCTCACACCTACCCGGTCGTCGGCGAAACCTCCGACAGCCCTGGGCCAATTCATCGCCTGCTGGTGGCGTGCAAGGCCTACGACGCCCAGGAAGCCGTCGCACAGCTGGAACATCGACTGGTGCCGGACGCCGAACTGATCCTGTTGCAAAACGGGCTGGGCAGCCAGGACGCAGTCGCCGCCCAACTGCCCCAGGCACGCTGCATCTTCGCCTCCAGCACCGAAGGCGCGTTTCGCGAGAGTGACTGGCGAGTAGTGTTTGCCGGCCATGGCTACACCTGGCTGGGGGATGCTCGGCACCCTACTCCGCCGCTGTGGCTGGATGACCTGCAAGCCGCCGGCATTCCCCATGAGTGGAGCACCGACATCCTCACCCGCCTGTGGCGCAAACTGGCCCTGAACTGCGCCATCAACCCGCTGACCGTGCTTTACCAATGTCGCAATGGCGAGCTGCAAGCCCATCAGTGCGAAGTGGCCACCCTGTGCGCCGAACTCGCCGACCTGCTGGAATGCTGCGGCCAACCCGCTGCCGCAGAAGATTTGCACAGCGAAGTGGAACGGGTAATCCAGGCCACGGCGGCCAATTACTCCTCGATGTACCAGGACGTGGCCAGTGCCCGACGCACCGAAATCAGCTATTTGCTGGGCTATGCCTGCCAGGCGGCCGCCCGCCACCAACTGAGCTTGCCGCACCTGCAACAACTCCAGGCGCGCCTGGTACGGCAACTGTCTGCACGCGGATTGCCCAGCGACTGAAGCACGCGCTACCCTGCCTGCTTGTTCCTTTGCAGCGAAAACCTTGATGCCACTGCGCCAGCGTCTCGAAAATCTACCGGTTGGGCAGAAACTGCTGGCGGCCCTGCTGGTTTTGTTGACCACCGTCTTGCTGGTGGCCAACCTGACCTTTATCAGCGCCGCCTACTGGATCTCCCAGGAAAGCATGGCGCCCCAGGCCTTGCAGGCCATCGGTCGGCTGGTGTCCAACCCGTCGCTCGCCGCCGAGTCCCTGGACTCACCGCTCAAGGCGCAAACCCTGCTGGATGAACTGACCAGCTACTCGCCATTGCGGGCCGCGGCCTTATACGACGGAGATGGCACGCGCCTGGCCCAGCTGCAACATGCCAATCGCCTGCACCTGCCAGATAATTTCCGGGACATTGAAACCTGGCGTACCACCGAATTTCGCAGCAACCAGGTGATCACCCTGCCCCGTGCCGGCAAACCGTCCGGGCACTTGCTGCTGGTGGCCAGCAGCGAACTGCCGGTGGCTTTCTATACCGGGACCTTCACCGCCAGCCTGGGTATCCTGATCTTCAGCGTGTTGCTGTGGCTGGTGATCGCCCGGCAGATCAAGCGCCTGATTACCCGGCCGATCCATGAACTGGAAGAATTGTCGCGCCAGGTCACTCGGGAAGAGAACTACGCCCTGCGCGCCGGTCGCGGCAATCATGATGAAATCGGCAGCCTCGCCGAAGCTTTCAACACCATGCTCTCGCGCATTGAAGCCCGTGAGCAGCAACTCAAGCGCGCGCGGGACGATTCCCAGGCCGCCTACGATCAAGCCCAGGGCCTGGCGGAAGAAACCCGCCACACCAACCGCAAGCTGGAACTGGAAGTGCAGGTGCGCAGCAAGATCGAGAAAAAGCTCACCGGCTTCCAGAACTACCTCAACAGCATCATCGACTCGATGCCCTCGGCGCTGATCGCCCTCGACGAACAGCTCTACGTCACCCAGTGGAACCAGGAAGCCAGCGCACTTTCCGGGACCCGCCTGGACGAGGCGCTGAACCAGCCGATTTTCCTCGCCTTCCAGCCGCTCAAGCCGTTCCTGCCGCAGATCAAGGCCACGGTAGAGCAACACACCGTGGAGCGGATCGAGCGCGTTACCTGGGTCAAGGATGACGAACCCAAGCACTACGCCCTGACCTTCTACCCGTTGATGGGCGGTGCCGGGCGCGGCGTGGTGATCCGGATCGACGACATCACCCAGCGCCTGTCCCTGGAAGAAATGATGGTGCAGTCAGAGAAAATGCTCTCGGTCGGTGGCCTGGCCGCCGGCATGGCGCACGAAATCAACAACCCGCTGGGAGCGATCCTGCATAACGTCCAGAACATTCGCCGCCGGTTGTCCAACGAACTGCCGAAAAACCTCGAGCACGCCGAACAGGCGGGCATCGACCTGGACTCGGTCAACCGCTACCTGCAAAGCCGCGAAGTGCCACAGTTGCTCGACGGCATCCAGCAGGCTGGCGCCCGGGCGGCGAAAATCGTCACCCACATGCTCAGTTTCAGCCGCCGCAGCAACCGGCAGATGGCGCCGTGCGACTTGCCGGCCTTGATCGACCAGGCGGTGGAAATTGCCGGCAACGACTTCGACCTCACCGTCGGCTTCGACTTCAAGGGCCAGGCGATCATCCGCCAGTTCGACCCGCAACTGGGCCCGGTCCCCGGCACCGCCAACGAACTGGAGCAAGTACTGCTCAACCTGCTGAAAAACGCCGCCCAGGCCATTCATCAGCGCGAAGACGGCAGCGAGCCCGGCCGGATCATCCTGCGCACCCGGCTCAACCCGCCGTGGGCAGAAATCCAGGTGGAAGACAACGGCATCGGCATGAGCGAGAACGTGCGCAAACGCACGTTTGAGCCATTCTTCACCACCAAGGAAATCGGCCAGGGCACCGGGCTTGGGTTGTCGGTTTCGTATTTCATCATCACCAACAATCACAAGGGGCAGATGGAAGTGCATTCGACCCTTGGCCAGGGTACCTGCTTCACCTTGCGCCTGCCCCTGGCGGGCAGCCAATTGCCACCCAACGAACTCACTCAACTGGAGCGCTAACCATGGGCTTTCGCCTGTCGAAAATTTACACCCGTACCGGCGACAAGGGCGAAACCGGCCTGGGCGACGGCCGCCGCGTGCCCAAGGACCATCCACGGGTGGAGGCGATTGGCGAGGTGGATGCGCTGAACAGCCAGTTGGGTTTGTTGCTGGCGGGATTGGAGGAACAAAGCGGGCAGCATCCAGCGTTGAAGGATGTGATCGAGGTGCTGACACCTTGCCAGCATCGTCTGTTTGACCTGGGCGGCGAATTGGCGATGCCGGTGTACAAGGCGCTGAACGCGGCGGAAGTCGACCGGCTTGAGGCGGCGATCGATCGCTGGAATGAAGAGGTCGGGCCGCTGGAGAACTTCATTCTGCCGGGTGGTTCGGCGTTGATTGCCCAGGCCCATGTATGCCGAAGCCTGGCTCGCAGTGCGGAGCGCCGGTGTCAGCACCTGAATGCAGAGGAACCGCTGGAAGGCGTCGGGTTGGCGTACATCAACCGGCTGTCGGACTTGCTCTTTGTGGCAGCCAGGGTGATTGCCAAGCGCCAGGGCGTTGCAGAGATCTTGTGGCAGGCGGCGGCAAAGCCGCACTGATGCTTACTGACCGATTGCAACCTGTGGCGAGGGAGCTTGCTCCCGCTGGGCTGCGTAGCGGCCCCAAAAAAGCGGGAGCGCTGCGCACTCCAACGGGAGCAAGCTCCCTCGCCACAACAGCTCCCCTGGCCACTCGCCAGGGTTATGCCTAAACCTCAGGCCAGAACGCCCGAATCCCCGCCACACCTTGAGCACCAGCCTCCCAGGCCTTTTCCCGCTCAGCAGGACCCACCCCACCGAGCAAGAACACCGGCTTGCTGAACCCACTGATCAACTGCTGTGCCTGCTCCCAGCCCAACGGCTCGGCATCAGGATGAGTCTGGGTCGGCTGCACCGGCGACAAGGTGACGAAATCCACGTCCATCAACTCCGCCAAGGCTAATTCCTCAGCATTGTGGCAAGACGCCGCCAACCAGCGATCCTTCGGCAAAGGACGTCCCTTGCTGGCGTACTTGCGCAGTTGCGCCGAGGTCATATGCCAGCCGGCCGCGGGAAAATCCCCCAGCCATTCAAACGGCCCCTTGAGCATCAGTTGCGCCTTGCCCGCACACAGGCCCACGGCGTCCACCGCCAGGTCACGGTACTTGGGGTCGTAACCGTTGGGGGCACGCAGCTGAACCAGTTTGATGCCACCAGCGATGGCTTTTTGAATACCGCGCAGCAGGACGGGTGTCTCCAGCTCGCCCGGAGTGATCAAGTAGTCAGCCGGTAAACGCGCCGCCGCAACGATCGGCGCATTGGCTGCCGGAAACTCATAGTTCGGCAGGTCCCGCTGGGCCACCCACTCAAGGGGTTGGCCTTCGGCACCGTGGGGCTCGCCGGTAAAGGCCGAGACTTCCCAGACATCCAGCAACACCTGTTTGTCCGGGTAATCATGCTGCACCTTGATCAACGGGCGAGCCGCCGTGACCTGGATGCCCAGCTCCTCCTGCAATTCACGGGACAGCGCGGTAGCGACCGACTCATCGGCCTCCACCTTGCCACCGGGAAACTCCCAGAGGCCGCCCTGATGCTGGGTATCGGCGCGGCGCGCCAGCAGAATCCTGCCGTCGACACCCCGGATGACCGCTGCTGCTACATGAACTCGTTTCACCGCACTATTTCCTCTGAATCGGTTTGAAGACCTGCCTGGTATCAGGTGCGGTATTCCGCGTTGATCTTCACGTACTCGTGGGACAGGTCAGTGGTCCAGATGGTTTCGCTGCACTCACCGCGACCCAATTCGATACGGATGGTGATTTCTTCCTGCTGCATCACCGCCGAACCCTGGGCTTCGGTGTACGTCTCGGCCCGGGCGCCACGGCTGGCGATGCACACTTCGCCGAGGAACACGTCGATCTTGCTCACGTCCAGGTTCGGCACGCCGGCACGGCCCACAGCGGCCAGGATACGGCCCCAGTTCGGGTCGGAGGCAAACAGCGCGGTCTTGATCAGCGGCGAGTGAGCCACGGTGTAACCGACATCCAGGCATTCCTGGTGGTTACCGCCGCCGTTGACTTCAACCGTCACAAACTTGGTGGCGCCTTCGCCGTCGCGCACGATGGCCTGGGCCACGTCCATGCACACTTCGAACACCGCCTGCTTCAACGCGGCGAAATACGCGCCGTTGGACGAGGTGATTTCCGGCAGGTCAGCCTGGCCGGTGGCGATCAACATGCAGCAATCGTTGGTCGAGGTGTCGCCGTCGATGGTGATGCGGTTGAAGGACTTGTTGGCGCCGTCGAGCATCAGGTTTTGCAGCACGTCACGGGAGACTTTGGCGTCGGTGGCGATATAGCCCAGCATGGTCGCCATGTTCGGGCGAATCATGCCGGCGCCTTTGCTGATGCCCGTGACGGTAACGGTCACGCCTTCGTGCACAAACTGACGGCTGGCGCCTTTTGGCAGAGTATCGGTGGTCATGATCCCGGTAGCCGCAGCCGCCCAGTTATCCACCGACAGGTCATCCAGCGCTGCTTGCAACGCGCCTTCGATTTTCTCTACCGGCAGCGGCTCACCGATCACACCGGTGGAGTACGGCAGCACCTGGCTGGCGTCCACGCCGGTCAGCTCCGCCAGCTTGGCGCAGGTGCGGGCAGCGGCGGCCAGGCCAGGCTCGCCGGTCCCGGCGTTGGCATTGCCGGTGTTGGTCAACAGGTAACGCACCGGGCCTTCGACACGCTGTTTGGCCAGAATCACGGGCGCGGCGCAAAACGCGTTCAGGGTGAACACACCCGCGACGGTCGAGCCTTCGGCACAGCGCATCACCACCACATCCTTGCGCCCCGGGCGCTTGATGCCCGCCGAAGCGATACCGAGTTCAAAACCGGCAACCGGGTGCAACGTGGGCAAAGGACCAAGACCAACAGCCATGAATGCGCTCCTAAAAATATTGGGTGTGTACCCCGTCGCTATCGACGGTGACGAAATGGCAAAACGCCGCGACGGCTGATGCCGGTCGCGGCGCGGGGGTGTTGCAGCGTCAGGCGAAAATCTTAGTTGATTTCGCCGTGGCAGTGTTTGAACTTCTTGCCCGAACCGCACCAGCACAGTTCGTTGCGGCCCAGCTTCTGTTCGTTGCGCACCGGGGCCTGGGCCAGGGCCACATCGACCTCTTCGCCCAATACTTCCGGAGCCTCAAGACCAGGCGCTTCGTCGTGCTGGAACTGCATGCGCGCAGCCAGTGCCTCGGCTTCCTGACGCAGGCGGGCTTCTTCCTCGATCGGGTCTTCGCGACGCACCTGAACGTGGGACAGCACACGAATCGAATCGCGCTTGATCGAATCCAGCAGTTCGGAGAACAGCGTGAACGACTCGCGCTTGTACTCCTGCTTCGGGTTCTTCTGGGCGTAGCCACGCAAGTGGATGCCATGACGCAGGTGGTCCATGGTCGACAGGTGGTCTTTCCACAGGTCGTCCAGCACACGCAGTACGATTTGCTTCTCGAAGGTGCGCAGTGCTTCGGCACTCGCCTGCTCTTCTTTCTCGTTGTACGCGGCCAGCAGCTCGGTCATGAGCTTCTCGCGCAGGGTTTCTTCGTACAGGTGGTCGTCTTCGTCGAGCCATTGCTGGACCGGCAAATCGACACCGAAGTCGCTCTTCAACGCAGCTTCCAGGCCGGCAACATCCCACTGCTCAGGCAGGGACTGTGGCGGGATATGGGCGCTGACGGTGGCGTTGAGCACGTCCTGGCGGAAATCGGCAATGGTCTCGCCGATGTTGGTGGCAGCCAACAAACTGTTACGCATGTGATAAATCACTTTACGCTGTTCGTTGTTGACGTCATCGAACTCGAGCAGTTGCTTACGAATGTCGAAGTTACGGCCTTCTACCTTGCGCTGGGCCTTCTCGATGGCGTTGGTCACCATGCGGTGTTCAATCGCCTCACCGGACTGCATGCCCAGGGCTTTCATGAAGTTCTTCACCCGATCCGAGGCGAAGATGCGCATCAGGCTGTCTTCCAGGGACAGGTAGAAACGGCTGGAACCGGCGTCACCCTGACGACCGGCACGACCACGCAGCTGGTTGTCGATACGGCGCGATTCGTGACGCTCGGACGCGATCACCTGCAAGCCGCCGGACTCCAGCACTTGCTGGTGGCGCTTCTGCCAGTCGGCCTTGATCTGCGCGATCTGCTCAGGGGTCGGGTTGTCCAGGGACGCAACTTCCACTTCCCAGTTACCGCCCAACAGGATGTCGGTACCACGACCGGCCATGTTGGTGGCGATGGTCAGTGCGCCCGGGCGACCGGCCTGGGCAATGATCTCGGCTTCTTTTTCGTGGAACTTGGCGTTGAGGACCTTGTGCTCGATGCCTTCCTTGGCCAGCAAGCTGGACATGTGCTCGGAAGTTTCGATGGTGGCAGTACCCACCAGCACTGGACGGCCCTGGGCCATGCATTCCTTGATGTCGGCGACGATTGCAGCGTATTTCTCGTCGGCGGTCAGGAACACCAGGTCGTTGAAGTCTTTACGCGCCAGCGGCTTGTTCGGCGGGATAACCATCACCGACAGACCGTAGATCTGGTGGAATTCGAACGCTTCGGTGTCGGCTGTACCGGTCATGCCGGACAGTTTGTTGTACAGACGGAAGTAGTTCTGGAAGGTGGTCGAGGCCAGGGTCTGGCTTTCAGCCTGGATGTTCAGGGCTTCCTTGGCTTCGATCGCCTGGTGCAGGCCTTCCGACAAACGGCGACCCGGCATGGTACGACCGGTGTGTTCGTCGACCAGTACGACCTGGCCGTCCTGCACGATGTATTCAACGTTGCGATGGAACAGCTTGTGAGCACGCAGGCCCGCATATACGTGGGTCAACAGGCCCAGGTTGTGCGCCGAGTACAGGCTCTCGCCTTCGGCCAGCAGGCCGATCTGGGTCAGCATGTCTTCGACGAACTGGTGACCGGCTTCGTTGAGTTCGACCTGGCGGGTCTTCTCGTCGATGGTGAAGTGACCTTCTTTGGTCACCACGCCTTCCACTTCCTCGATGTGTTGCTCAAGGCGCGGGATCAGCTTGTTGATCTCGGTGTACAGGCGCGAGCTGTCCTCGGCCTGACCGGAGATGATCAGCGGGGTACGGGCTTCGTCGATCAGGATGGAGTCGACTTCGTCGATCACGGCAAAATTGAGTTCGCGCTGGAATTTTTCTTCCATGCTGAACGCCATGTTGTCGCGCAGGTAGTCGAAACCGAATTCGTTGTTGGTACCGTAGGTGATGTCGGCAGCGTAGGCGGCGCGCTTCTCTTCCGGCGGCTGGAACGGCGTGACAACGCCGACCGTCAGGCCGAGGAATTCGTACAGCGGACGCATCCAGTTGGCATCCCGGCGGGCGAGGTAGTCGTTCACCGTCACAACGTGCACGCCCTTGCCGGACAATGCGTTGAGGTAAACGCCCAGGGTAGCTACCAGGGTCTTGCCTTCACCGGTACGCATTTCGGCAATCATGCCTTCATGCAAGGTCATGCCGCCGATCAACTGGACGTCGAAGTGGCGCATGCCCATGACACGCTTACCGGCTTCGCGGGCGACCGCAAAGGCTTCGGGAAGCAGCTTGTCGAGGGTTTCACCTTTGGCTATGCGGGCCTTGAACTCTTCGGTCTTGGCGCGCAATTGCTCGTCCGAAAGGGCAACCATCTGCTCTTCGAAGGCATTGACCAGCTGCACCGTCTTGAGCATGCGTTTGACTTCGCGCTCATTCTTGCTTCCAAAAAGTTTCTTTAACAAAGGCGCAAACATATCGGCAGGTTCTTCCACACATAGGGATGGAGGGCGCCCCGTGAGTCGCCCGAGCAGCCCTCACGGCCGCATGCGAACGAGCATTCTACCCGGAAACGTGGGTGAGGAAAGTGGCGTTATTCCACGATGCTGGCACGGCGCTCTTGGAGGGCTTGTTTAAAATAAGGGCTTTTTGCTGAACTTCAACCCATTCAGGTAATAAGTTACTCGTTGATTTAATGGATAAACTGCCGCTAATGCAATGGCGGCGGTGTCGCAGACGCTTTCTGCTACCATGGCCTCTCTGTTACTTAAGGTGTCTAGTCATGGCATTTCGCCCTCTTACGGCCCGAGCTCCCGCCGTGTTGCTTCGCGAAGCCAAGCCTTTAAAAGCCATCTTCGGCCATGCGCAACGCCTTGGTCATCTGCAACGCCTGGTAGAAAGCCAACTGCAGCCCGCCGCCCGCGAACACTGCCATGTGGCCTCGTGGCGCGAGGGCAATCTGCTGCTGATCGTCACTGACGGCCATTGGGCGACGCGCCTGCGCTACCAGCAGAAACGTTTGCAGCGCCAATTGATGGCCTTCGACGAATTCGCCAGCCTGACGCGCATCCAGTTCAAGGTGCAACCGCCGACCGTGCCGCAAGGTGCGGTGGGGCACACGATGGATTTGTCGGAAATCGCCGCCGAAACCATTCAGGCCACGGCAGACGGGATTACCGATCCGAACTTACGCGCTGCGCTGGAGCGGCTGGCCGCTCACGCCAAACCCAAAACCTGAGACCTGGCGCATAACCAAATGTGGGAGCGGGCTTGCTCGCGAAGGCGGCGTGTCAGTCACTGCATATATTGACTGATCCACCGCTTTCGCGAGCAAGCCCGCTCCCACATTTGATCCCATCATTATTTACGTTTGCTGCCACCCAACAACGACCCCAGTAACCCGCGCACCAACTGCCGGCCCATCTGATTGGCCGCCTGTTGCATCGCCGATTTCAGTGCCTTGCCTGCCGTAGTACCGAGGAACGCACCGGCCTTGTCGGTGAAGCTCGGTTCTTCAGCTGCGGGCGTCGCCTCCTGTTGCGGCCCCAGGTCCTTGCGCGCCATCAACACTTCGTACGCCGACTCACGATCAATCGGCTTGTCATAGCGCCCCTGCAATGGCGAACTGGCAATCAGTGCTGCCCGCTCAGCTTCGCTCAGTGGCCCGATCCGCGATTGCGGCGGCGCCACCAGCACGCGTTGGACTACCTCAGGCGTCCCCTTTTCCTGCAAGGTTCCCACCAGCGCCTCACCCGTCCCCAATTCGGTCAGCACCGCCAGCGCATCAAATGCCGGATTGGGCCGGAAGCCATCGGCCACCGCCCGCAGGGACTTCTGCTCCTTGGTGGTGAACGCCCGCAGCCCGTGCTGGATGCGCAAGCCGAGTTGCGCCAGCACGGTGTCCGGCAAGTCCCCGGGAGACTGGGTGACGAAATACACACCGACGCCTTTCGAGCGAATCAGCCGCACCACTTGCTCCAGGCGATCCTGCAAGGCCTTGGGGGTGTCGGCAAACAACAGATGCGCTTCGTCGAAAAACAGCGCCAGCAGCGGCTTGTCGGCATCGCCACGTTCCGGCAGTTGCTCGAACAGTTCGGCCAACAGCCAAAGCAGGAAGGTCGCGTAGACCTTCGGCGCCTCATGCACCAGCCGGCTGGCGTCCAATAGATGAATACGCCCGCGGCCGTCACTGGCCGGTTGCAGGATGTCTTCGAGTTGCAGCGCCGGCTCGCCGAACAACGCTTCGGCACCCTGCTGCTCCAGCACCGCCAGGCGCCGCAACAGCGCCTGGCTGGAACCGGTGGTCATCAGGGCCGCGTCTTCCCCGAGCAACTCCGGGTGATAGCGCAAATGGTTCAGCAGCGCCTTGAGGTCCTTGAGGTCCAGCAGCAACAGGCCTTCACGATCGGCCACTTTGAAGGCTGCGTAGAGGGCCGATTGCTGGCTGTCGGTGAGCTCCAACAGGCTGCCGAGCAACAGCGGGCCCATTTCACTCATGGTGGTGCGCAACGGATGACCGGATTGGCCGTGGATATCCCACAACGTCACCGGATACGCCTTGGGCGTGTAATTAAGGAAAGGCATGCCGGCTATGCGCTCGGCGACCTTGCCCTGAGGGTTGGCCGCAGCGCCCAGGCCACACAGGTCACCCTTGATATCGGCGGCAAATACCGCGACGCCGGCGTCGCTGAAGGCTTCCGCCAGGCGCTGCAAGGTCACGGTCTTGCCGGTGCCGGTGGCGCCTGCGATCAGGCCGTGGCGGTTGGCCAGGCGCATCGACTGGGCAATCGGCTGGCCCTGAAGATCTGCACCAATAATGAGTTGCGAGGAGTCAGGCATTTTGTCACCCATGGTTAATCTTTGGCGCTGAATGGTCGATACAGATAAAGCGAGAGACCCAAAAAGTCTTGGAAAAACAGGCCGGATAATTCCTGCAGGAGCAGATGGAAATATCACACTTTTTTTGACGCAGCCATTCCGCGCGCCCCAGAAGGACGTGCATCGGATATTAAGACCATAGCGGACCCCACAAGCCATGAATAAAAATCTGCGTTTCAGCCATAAAATCCTGCTTGCCGCCGCTCTTGTCGTCATTGCCGCCTTTGCGTTGTTTACCCTCTACAACGACTACTTGCAGCGTAATGCGATTCGCGACGACCTGAACAACTACCTGCATGAAATGGGCGATGTCACTGCCAGCAACATCCAGACCTGGCTTACCGGGCGCATTGTGCTGATAGAAAGCGCCGCACAGAACATCGCCATCAACCCGGATTCAACCAGCGTCGCCAGCCTCCTGGAACAGAAGGCCCTGACGTCCTCGTTCATGGCCACGTACCTTGGCGACAGCAAGGGCGGCTTCGTCATCCGCCCCGATACCAAGATGCCCGACGGCTTCGACCCACGGGTACGCCCCTGGTACAAGGGCGCGCAGGGCAGCAACGGCTCAACCCTGACCGAACCCTACATTGACGCGGCCACCGGCCAGTTGATCATCTCCATCGCCACCCCCAGCACCAAGGCCGGCCAGAGTGTCGGCGTGGTGGGCGGCGACCTGAGCCTGCAAACCCTGGTAGACAACATCGGTGCCCTGAACTTCGGCGGCATGGGTTATGCCTTCCTGGTCAGTGCCGACGGCAAAGTGCTGGTACACCCGGACAAGGGCCTGGTGATGAAAACCCTGGCCGACGTCTATCCGAACGACACCCCCAGGATCAGCAGCGACTTCAGTGAAGTCGAGGTAAACGGCAAGACACGTATCGTCACCTTTACCCCGATCAAGGGCCTGCCCTCGGTGAACTGGTACCTCGGCCTGTCGGTGGATAAAGATAAATCCTTCGCCATGCTCAGCGAATTCCGCACCTCGGCGATCATCGCCACGATCATCGCCGTGGTCATCATCATCGCCCTGCTGGGCATGCTGATTCGCATCCTCCTGCAGCCACTGCACGTCATGACCCGCGCCATGGAAGACATCGCCGACGGTGAAGGCGACCTGACCCGCCGCCTGACCATCCAGAACCACGACGAATTCGGCGTGCTTGGCAGCGCTTTCAATCGTTTCGTGGAGCGGATTCACACCTCGATTCGCGAAGTTTCCTCGGCCACCGAGCAGGTCAATGAAGTGGCCCTGCGGGTGGTCAGCGCCTCCAATTCCTCGATGGTCAATTCCGACGAGCAGGCCAACCGGACCAACAGCGTCGCGGCCGCGATCAACGAGCTGGGGGCTGCCGCCCAGGAAATCGCCCGCAACGCCGCGCAAGCCTCCAACCAGGCCAGCGACGCCCGGCACTTGGCCGAAGACGGTCAGCAGGTGGTGGAGCGCAATATCAAGGCGATGAACCAGTTGTCGCAGATGATCAGCGCCTCCAGCACCAATATCGAAGCGCTTAACAGCAAGACAGTGAACATCGGGCAGATTCTGGAAGTGATCACCAGCATTTCCCAGCAAACCAACCTGCTGGCCCTCAACGCGGCGATTGAAGCCGCACGGGCCGGGGAAGCCGGGCGCGGCTTTGCGGTGGTGGCCGATGAAGTGCGCAACCTGGCGCACCGCACCCAGGAGTCGGCGCAGCAGGTGCAGAAGATGATCGAGGAGCTGCAAGTCGGCGCCCGGGATTCGGTCAGCACCATGAGCGAAAGCCAGCGGCACAGCCAGGACAGTGTGGAAATCGCCAACCTGGCGGGCGAGCGTCTGAACAGCGTGACCCAGCGTATCGGCGAAATTGACGGGATGAACCAGTCGGTAGCCACCGCTACCGAGGAACAGACCTCGGTGGTGGAGTCAATCAACATGGACATCACCGAGATCAACACCCTCAATCAGGAAGGTGTGGAAAACCTGCAATCAACCTTGCGGGCCTGTTCCGACCTGGAACAGCAAGCGGCGCGCTTGAAACAACTGGTGGGTAGTTTCCGGATTTGATCCCGCCGGGTCAGCGGCTGCCTTGCACAGCCGCTGACGCCTTTTCTTCAGGCAATTCGGATGTGTCCTGCAATTGTTCCCACAACTCGGCGGCGCCTGGAAACTCGGTGCCGTCCTCACTGCTCAGGTCATCCGGGTCATATCGACTCAAACAACCCTCTCCCAGCGTCGCGGGGGCTTTGGAAGTCGCCTTGTCCAGTGGATCGCTCATGCTCCAGTCCTCACCCGCGCTCGAAAAAAGGGCCTGTAGCGATTTAACGCCCAGGCCCTTCATTCTTCAATCAAAACACTTCAATCAGAACACGACAGTCTTGTTGCCGTGCACCAGTACCCGGTCTTCCAGGTGATAGCGCAGGCCGCGAGCCAGCACCATCTTCTCGACGTCACGGCCAAAACGGACCATGTCTTCGATGCTGTCGCTATGGCTGACACGCACCACGTCCTGCTCGATGATGGGACCGGCGTCCAACTCTTCGGTGACGTAGTGGCACGTTGCACCGATCAGCTTCACGCCACGCAGGGATGCCTGGTGATACGGCTTGGCACCCACAAACGATGGCAGGAAGCTGTGGTGAATATTGATCACCTTGCCAGCGTATTCACTGCACAGCTCCGGCGGCAGAATCTGCATGTAGCGCGCCAGTACCACGACGTCCGCATCGTGCTGCTTGACCAGGCGCGAGACCTCGGCAAAGGCCGGCTCCTTGTCCTGCGGGTTGACCGGGACGTGGTAGTACGGAATGCCATGCCACTCGACCATGCTTCGCAGGTCGTCATGGTTGGAAATCACGCAGGAGATCTCGCAGTCCAGTTCATCGCTGTGCCAGCGGTGCAGCAGGTCTGCCAGGCAGTGGGACTCACGACTGGCCATCAGGACCACGCGTTTTTTCTGTTCCGTGTCGGTGATGCGCCAGGTCATCGAGAACTCTTCAGCGATCGGCGCAAATGCCTCGCGAAATGCCTCTAGACCAAAGGGCAGCGTATCGGCACGAATTTCGTGACGCATGAAAAACCAGCCGCTGAGATTGTCCGAGTGATGGCTCGCTTCGGTGATCCAACCGTTGTGGGAAGCCAGAAAGTTACTGACCTTGGCAACGATGCCAACCCGGTCCGGGCAAGCAATCACCAGCCGAAAAGTGCGCATTAGGGGGAAACTCCAGAACTTCGCAAAGGCCGCCATTCTAGCGATTGCGCAGAAAAACTGCAGTATTCCTCAACGCTTATTCTGATCGGCTGCGTCAACCCTGCCCCTTAATAGCGTAAGGTTTTTCCCCACTATGTGTGCAAACGCGTGGACTCCGGCAGTAAGCCAAGACTTAACCAGAGTATCTTTAGGCCATCCCCCTTACTAATTAACTCAATTCCACGCTTTTGCCACAAACAACCAAAGTAAATTACATAAATGCGGCCTTAAATGTTTACTTGGGCAAACTGTCTGACTATTATTGAGCCACTATCCCCTTTCACCCAGCGCCCTGCATAAGGTAGTCCCCATGTCCCTGATCAACGAATATCGCGCCACCGAAGAAGCTATCAAAGAGCTGCAAGCCCGTTTGAAGAACCTGTCCCAAGACGACAAACTGCAAACCGAGCTGGAATTCGAAGGCAAATTGCGCACCCTGATGGGCGAATACTCCAAATCCCTGCGTGACATCATCGCGCTGCTGGATCCGGATTCGAAAGTTAAGGCTCCACGTGGCGCCGTAAAAGCTACCGGCACCAAGCGTGCACGCAAGGTTAAACAATACAAAAACCCGCACAACGGCGAAGTGATTGAAACCAAAGGTGGCAACCACAAGACTCTGAAAGAGTGGAAAGCCAAGTGGGGCGGCGACGTGGTTGAAGGCTGGGCTACCCTGCTGGGCTAAGCCTCGCCAGGACGCTGCGTGATACGCAACGCAATAAAAAACGCCAGCTTGCTGGCGTTTTTTATTGTCCGTATTTTACCGGGAAGCTGATTACAGACTCATTCGAGTCGCTAAGGCATCAACATACTCCTGCCATTCATCAAGCACCTGGCGCTGAAACGGTGTGGCACTAACAGCCAACTCAAGACACGCCTGCTTAAAACCCTCAAGGGTGTTTGGCGCGCCCCATTGAGGGTCTGACAAACGTTGCTGACAGAAAACTCTCCAGCGTTGTTGCTCTTCACTATTCAAGGTGTCTGGAAAGTTGCGTGCACGATAGCGAAATAATAATTCAGGCAAACGTTCATCATCGAAAGGCCATTGCTGGCGCGCTAGTTGCGCCGGCTCGGCGACTCTCACTTGCTCACATAAACGTCGATCACGATCCCCGATAAAACCATCGTATAGCTGCTGCTCGGGATCGGCGCTTGGCGCAAAATCTTCCTCGGCGTAAATCGCCGCCAGTTTATCGCGCCATAGTTCCTGTGCGTCGCTTAGCCGCAGGGCCCGCGCATCACACTCATCCATATCCAGCTGCAAACGCTCGCGGTCTTGCGGCCGAAGCACGCTCAACGGTGCGACCACCGGGCAACGATTGATGTGCAGCAACTTGAGCGGTACCGGCAACTCACCTTCGGCCAGCTCGTCGCGGCGAGTATATAAGCGCCGGCGCAAGGTATCGGCGTCCTCGTCCAACAGCCCTTGCGGATCGAGACCCAGGTCGCAGACGATCAATGCATTGCGATTGCGCGGGTGCCACGCCAGCGGCAGCACCACCCCCAGGTAATGACGCTCGGCAGAAAAACGACCGGAAATATGCACCATCGGCTGCAACAACCGCACCTGGTCCATGACCCGTTGTTTGCTGCGCAGTTGAAACAGCCAGTCATAGAGCTTGGGTTGCTTCTCGCGGATCAACCGGGCCAGGGCGATGGTGGCGCGCACATCGGACAAGGCGTCGTGGGCCTGGCCGTGGTCGATGCCGTTGGCGGCCGTCAACCGCTCAAGCTTGAGGGTGACGCGCCCGTCCTGTTCCGGCCAGACGATCCCGTCAGGGCGCAGGGCGTAGGCAGTGCGCACCACGTCGATCAGGTCCCAGCGGCTGTTGCCGCCTTGCCATTCCCGGGCATAGGGATCGAAGAAATTGCGGTACAAGCTGTAGCGCGTCATCTCATCGTCAAAACGCAAGGTGTTGTAGCCCGCCCCGCAAGTGCCCGGGGTGGCCAGCTCGGCGTGCACCCGGGTCATGAAGTCGGCTTCGGCCAGGCCTTTTTCCGCCAGCACGCCGGGAGTGATGCCAGTGATCGCGCACGCTGCCGGATGCGGCAGGATATCGTCGCTGGGGTGGCAGTAGAGATTGACCGGCGGCCCGACCTCGTTAAGCTCGAGGTCGGTGCGAATACCGGCTACCTGCAGCGGGCGGTCGGTACGCGGATTGATGCCGGTGGTTTCATAGTCGTACCAGAAAATGGTGGTCACGGGCTATTCCTGTGCTGAAGACCGGCAAAGTCTAGGCGCTTGCAGGCATCGGGGGCCAGCGCTGTGTTCCCTGTACAAATATTCAGTAAATCGTTGAGTGGTTGCTTCCACCGTCGACACTGCTAGCATCGGTCTTTCCAACCCCGCCGCTGCCGCCCAGGCGCCAGCGCCGCACTGCCAAGGACCGCGATGCCACCTGCGCCACTGGATACCCGCTACCAGATCGAGACCCCGGAGGGTATCGACCTGCCCCTGCGCCCGGCCGGCCTGCTGGTACGCTCACTGGCCTTTGCCTTCGACCTGGGTTTGCGCGGCCTGATTCTCGGCATCCTGTTTATCGCATTGGCCTTTCTCGGCAACCTGGGCATTGGCCTGGGTTCGCTGCTGCTGTTCCTCGTCAGTTGGTGGTACATGGTGCTTTTCGAAGTGCTCAACCAGGGCTGCTCGCCCGGCAAGCAGGTCATGGGCCTGCGGGTGGTACAGGACGATGGCACGCCCATCGGCTGGTCCGCCTCGCTGATCCGTAACCTGCTGCGCTTTGTCGACATGCTGCCCTTCGGCTATTTCCTCGGCGCCATCAGTTGCCTGCAACACCCAAACTTCAAGCGCCTGGGCGACCTTGCGGCCGGGACCCTGGTGATCTACCGCGAACAACCGCTTTCCCGCCCGCAAGTGCCCCAGGCCCCGGCGCTGCGCCTGCCGTTCGCCCTTGAGCTGAACGAACAACGGGCGATTCTCAGCTTCGCCGAACGCCAGGGCGAACTGTCGGCCGAACGGGTTAACGAACTGGCCGCTATCCTGGCCACGCCCCTGCAGGTCTCCCCTGCCCGCGCCGTGGCAGAACTCAACGGTGTGGCCCGCGGATTGTTGGGGCCAGCATGAAACAGAGTCTTTTCGAAAGCCGCCATCAGCCACAATGGCAAGCCTTTGCCGAGCAATTGACGCAGTTGGAGAAAGACAAAGCCAAAGGCGCCGACTTCGTCGACTTCCCTCATCAATACCGGCAGTTGTGCCAGCACCTGGCCCTGGCCCAAGAGCGCGGCTACAGCAGCTACCTGGTGGACCCGTTGCAGCAGCTTGCCTTGCGCGGCCATCAACAGTTGTATCGTCATCGCAGCCGGATGGGGGCAAACGTGCTGAGCTTCCTGCTGGCCGATTTCCCCAGGCTGGTTCGCGCGCAATGGCCATTTGTGCTGGCTGCCGGCCTGCTGTTCTTTGGCAGCCTGCTCGGCATTGCCTTGCTGGTGTACCTGTTTCCGGACTTGATCTACAGCATCGTCAGCCCTCGGCAGGTGGCCGAGATGCAGTCCATGTACAACCCCGATGCCAGCCGCCTGGGCCGGGCAGCCGAGCGCGCTTCCAGCGAAGACTGGATGATGTTCGGCTACTACGTGATGCACAACATCGGTATCGCCTTCCAGACCTTTGCCGCCGGGTTGCTGTTCGGCCTGGGCAGCGTATTTTTCCTGTTCTTCAATGGCCTGATCATTGGCGCCGTTGCCGGGCACCTGACGCAAATCGGCTACGGGCAAACGTTCTGGTCATTTGTCATCGGCCATGGCGCCTTCGAGCTCAGCGCAATTGCCCTGGCTGGCGCGGCTGGCCTGCAACTGGGCTGGGCGCTGATTGCACCGGGGCCCCTCACCAGAGGCGAATCCCTGCGCCTGGCCGCGCGCAAAAGTGTGCAAATGATTTGTGGTGTGATGGTGTTCCTGCTGATCGCCGCGTTTATCGAGGCGTACTGGTCGTCCACCAATGCCGTGGCGCCGTGGGTCAAGTACCTGGTCGGCACCGCCCTGTGGTTGCTGATGGCGGCCTACCTGCTGTTTGCCGGACGGAATCGCCATGCGCCTGAGTGATGCCAGCGTCGTGATCCGCCCGCGTACCTCCTGGGAGGCCATGGACCTCGGCATCCTGCTGGCCCGGGAACATCGACTGCTGTTGATGAGCAGTTGGGCCATCGTGACCTTGCCGGTCTTCGCCCTGTTCAGCGTGCTGCTGTGGAATCACCCCACCACGGCGCTGTTGCTGTTCTGGTGGTTGAAACCCGCCTTCGACCGCCTGCCACTGTATATCCTGTCCAAGGCCCTGTTCGGCGAAACACCCAGCCTGAAACAAGCGCTGCGCCAATCGCCGCGGCTGCTCAGGGGCCAACTGCTGGCCAGCCTGACCTGGCGGCGCTTCAGCCTCAGCCGTAGCTTCGAGATACCGGTGGTCCAGCTCGAAGGGCTGCAAGGCCAGGCGCGCCAACAACGTCTCGGGGTGTTGCAGCAGCGCAACGCAGGCGCCGCTCGCTGGCTGACCCTGATCGGGGTGCACCTGGAAATCGCCCTGTGGTTCGGGTTGATGGCCGTGTTCTATTTCTTCCTGCCGCAAGAGGTCGAACGCGACTGGGATTGGCAGCAACTGGTGCTCACCGCCGGCCACAACTGGCGTTGGCTGGAGCACCTGACCAACATGTTCTACGCCTTGATCCTGGTGTTCTGGGAGCCGATCTATGTCGCCTGTGGCTTCAGCCTTTACCTGAACCGCCGCACGGTGCTGGAAGCCTGGGACCTGGAACTGGTGTTCCGCCGAATGCGCCAGCGCCTGAGTGGTGTGGCGTCGCTGCTGTTGCTGGTGGCCGGGCTGACGCTGATTCCGCCGACCCCATCGGCATGGGCTGATGAACCGGTTCCCCAAACGCCGCTGACTACACAATCGGCCAGTCACTCGATCAAGACGCTGTTGGAGCAGCCACCGTTCAAGAACCCGGAAACGCTCACTCGCTACCGCTTCGGCGAGGATAAAGCAGCCGACAAAAACAAAGCGGCAGGTGATGCCAAGCTGCCAGCCTGGCTGGAAGCATTGCTGAAAAACCTCAACAGTGATTCGTTCAAGCACCTCGCCAAGGGCCTTGAAGTACTGCTCTGGGGATTGCTGGCAGGTGGCCTGGCACTGGTGATCTGGCGCTACCGCGACTGGCTGCATGCCTTTGTCAGCCGCCGCAGCCCGCGCAAACCCAAGGCTGCCAAACCCGTGCCTTCGCAGCTGTTCGGCCTTGAACTGGGGGCTGACACCTTGCCCGAAGACATCGCAGACGCCGCCGAACAGCTGTGGGCAACACAGCCCCGGGAAGCCCTCGGCCTGCTCTACCGTGGGTTGCTCAGCCGCTTGCTGCACGACTTCAACCTGCCGCTGAAAAGTGCCGACACGGAAGGTGAAGTCCTGGAACGTATCCGCCAACTGCAACAACCGCAGCTGCTGGCATTCAGCGGTGAGCTGACCCGTTACTGGCAAAACCTTGCCTATGGCCATCGCCTGCCGCCTGCCTTGGCGCAACAACAGCTATGCAGCGATTGGCGAACCCTGTTCGGTTCGGGAGCGGCGCAATGAACCGGCCGTTGCTGTGGGTCGGGCTGCTGGTCGCGGGCTTGCTGGCAGCCGGCGGTTTTTATGCCTGGCACAAGGCGATTCCTTATCAGGAAGTGGTCGATCGCGGCCCTTCACCCGAAGCCCTGGCCAACCCCTACCTGGCAGCTGAACACTTTCTGCGCCAGCAGGGCCTGGTGGTGGAACATGCCAACAGCCTCGAACGGCTGGCCAGCCTTTCGCCCAAGGGCAACAGCCTGCTGTTGCTGGGCGAGCGCAGCAACATGAGCCCGCCGCAGGTCGAGCAATTGCTGCAGTGGACCCGGGCTGGCGGCCATCTGCTGCTGGTAGCCGAAGCGCTGTGGGATGAGGACACCGGTGAAAGTGGCGACCTGTTGCTGGATCGTGTGCAGATACACCAATCCTTCAGTGAAGAATTCGACGCTCCGGCACCCGCGCGTAAAAAGAAAACGCCGGACCTGACCAAACTCTATGTGGACAACGAAACAGCGCCGGCCTATTTCAGCTTCGACACCGACTTCAACCTCACCGACCCCAGGCACCTGGCACAATTCTCGGCCAACAGCGCCCGGTCGACGCACCTGATGCAGGTCAACCTCGGGCAAGGGCGTGTGACCGTGGTCACCGACAGCGACCTGTGGAAAAACCCGGGCATCGGCCTGCACGATAACGCGTGGCTGCTCTGGTACCTGAGCCAGGGCACCCAGGTCACACTGCTGTTCAACACTGATGTCGAGGACCTGTTCAGCCTGTTGTTGCGCTACTTCCCCCAGGCACTGGTGGCACTTGCCGCACTGATCGCCCTGGGCCTCTGGCACGCCAGCCTGCGCCAGGGTCCGATCCGGCAACCGGCGCCCAAGGCACGGCGGCAATTGCAGGAACACTTGAACGCCAGTGCCGACTTCCTGTTGCGCCGCAGCGGGCAAGACAGCTTGCTGCAAGCTTTGCAGCGCGACATCCAGCGCACCGCTCGGCGCCGTCATCCCGGGTTCGAACACCTCGATACAGCCGAACAATTGCGGGTGCTTGAACGCCTGACCCGCCAACCCTCCCTTGTTATCAGCCAGGCCCTTGACCCACCTGCGACGAAACGGCTCTCCAGCGCCGATTTCAGCCGCCAGGTGGCCTGCCTGCAAACCCTCAGGAATGCCCTATGAGCGAATTTCCCGCCACTGACCCGATTCAGCGCGCCAGCCAACTGGCCCAGGCCTTGCGCGTCGAACTGCGCAAGGCGGTTATCGGTCAGGACCCGGTGATCGATGACGTGCTCACGGCGTTGATCGCGGGCGGCCATGTGTTGCTTGAAGGGGTTCCCGGCCTGGGCAAGACCTTGCTGGTACGCGCGCTGGCACGCTGTTTTGGAGGCGAGTTCGCGCGCATCCAGTTCACCCCGGACCTGATGCCCAGCGACGTGACCGGCCATGCCGTATACGACCTGCATACCGAACAGTTCAAGCTGCGCAAGGGACCGTTGTTCACCAACCTGCTGTTGGCTGACGAGATCAACCGTGCCCCGGCGAAAACCCAGGCAGCGTTGCTGGAAGCCATGCAGGAACGCCAGGTAACCCTTGAAGGCGAGGCGCTGCCCATCGGCCAGCCGTTCATGGTACTGGCCACCCAGAACCCCATCGAGCAGGAAGGTACTTACCCGTTGCCCGAAGCCGAACTGGACCGTTTCATGCTCAAGGTGCGCATGGACTATCCCGAGGCACAGCAGGAACTGGACATGGTGCGCGAAGTCACCCGCTCGTCCCGAGCCGACATGCTCGACGTACAGCCGCTGCGCACGGTGCTGCAAGCCGAAGACGTGCTGCTGTTGCAACAGATTGCCAGCGAGTTGGCGCTGGATGAGCGGGTGCTCGACTACGCCGTGCGCCTGGCCCGCACTACGCGCAGTTGGCCGGGCCTGACCATCGGCGCCGGGCCCCGGGCCTCCATCGCCCTGGTTCGCGGTGCACGGGCGCGGGCCTTGCTGCGCGGGGGCGAGTTCGTGACCCCGGACGACATCAAGGGCTGCGCCCTGGCAGTGTTGCGCCATCGGGTGCGTATTGCCCCGGAGCTGGATATCGACGGGTTGGAAGTCGACCAGGTGCTCCGGCAATTGCTGGACCAAGTCCCGGCGCCACGCCAATGAGACGCCCATGAGACCAACCCGCCTGCTGTTGACCTGGCTCGGTGTACTGCTGGGCCTGAGTATCCTGCTCGGCGCACTGGTGGCGCTACAGGTCAAGGTGCCAGACGCCCTGCACTCAGTGACGTGGGGCCTGCTGCTGGCCCTGTTGCTGCTGGCCTTGCTGGATGCCAGCCGCCTGCGCCGCCGGCCGTCCCCGCGCGTGCGACGGCAGATGCCCGGCAGCCTGGCACTGGGGCGCTGGGGGGAAGTGCGGCTAAGCCTGGAGCACGATTATCCCCAGCCGTTGGCGGTCCAGGTATTCGATCATGTGCCTGACGGCCTGGCGGTGGAGGACCTGCCGCAGTCCATCGAACTGCGGCCCGGCGAGCACAGTGAACTGGGTTATCGGCTAAGGCCCCAAAGGCGCGGGCATTTCAGCTTTACCCGCTGTGAAGTGCATCTGCCCAGCGCCCTGGGGCTATGGTCGGCCCGGCGCCTGATCGACGTCAGCGACGCCACCCGGGTCTACCCGGACTTCGCACGCCTGTATGGCGCGCAGTTGCTGGCGGTGGACAACTGGCTCAACCAGCTGGGCGTACGCCAGCGGCAACGGCGTGGGCTGGGCCTGGAGTTTCACCAGCTGCGTGAGTTTCGCGAAGGTGACAGCCTGCGCCAGATCGACTGGAAAGCCACCGCCCGGCAACGCACGCCCATTGCCAGGGAGTACCAGGACGAGCGCGACCAGCAGATCATGTTCATGCTCGATTGTGGCCGCCGTATGCGCAGCCAGGACGCCGAACTGTCGCACTTCGACCACGCGCTCAACGCCTGCCTGCTGCTCAGTTATGTAGCCTTGCGCCAGGGCGATGCCGTAGGGCTGTGCACCTTTGCCTGCGACCAGCCGCGCTACCTGGCGCCGGTCAAGGGCAGTGGCCAGCTCAACCTGTTGCTGAATGCGGTGTATGACCTGGACACGTCCCGGCGTACGGCCGATTACCAGGCGGCCGCCAGCCAACTGCTGGCCCGGCAGAAACGTCGCTCGCTGGTGATCGTAGTGACCAATTTGCGGGATGAGGAAGATGAAGAGTTACTCAGCGCCGTAAAGCGCATCAGCCGCCAGCACCGGGTAATGGTCGCAAGCCTGCGGGAGGAGGTCCTTGACCAGTTACGCCAGGCTCCCGTGCAAACCCTGCCCGAAGCCCTGGCCTACTGCGGCACGATCAACTATCTCAATACCCGGGACGAACTCCACGACCGCTTGAACGCCCACGGGCTGTCGGTACTGGACACACTGCCTTCGGACCTGGGTGCCGCCCTGGTGACCCGCTACCTGGGCTGGAAAAAAGCCGGCGCGCTATGAACGCCGGATGCAGCACCTAGGCAGAGGCCTGCAACGGATCAAAGCTGAAGTAATCCAGCAGCGCGCTGATCACCTCCCCATATTCGGCAGGGGCCTGGGATATGCTGAACCCGGAATCGTAATGCTGGGGGTTTATATCCTCATGACACCACAGGCAGGTGGCCGTGAGGTCTACCGCCTGCACCTCACCCTCAGGCCCGGGGATCTTCAAGCGCAGCTCGAACTCCACATCGACCATCATGGGTAACTGGCTGATCAACATCAGGCCCTGCTCGGAAACATTGCCCAGATAGCCGATTGGCTTGTCCGTCAGGCGGTTGAACACTTGAAGGAAGCAAGGTAACTGATGCCGCTCGATCCGTCGGTGAGTAAACATGATGAGGTCGCCATCCAATGGCCATATATGTGGCCGCTCCAGTGATTCGAAACGAGCCTGAAGGCCCGCTCTCCCCGGATATCGGTGCGACAACCGCAAACGGGTTGCCACTTTTACAGCTGCCAAATCCGGGAACGCCATCCGTTTGAATAGAAACTTATACAAACTGACATTCAAAGATTAGCCCAAGACTGGCAACGAGCCAGCTATGGCATGACAAATATCATCACAACGACGCCGGCCGCGGCTGGGCAACGCTCGCGCCGGGGTAATGCCCCAGTTGCTGCAGGGTATCCAAACGGGCACGGGCACGGAATGCGTACTCGCTCGCCGGGTACTGGCTGATGATGAACTGATAGGTTTGCGCCGCATCGACAAACAGCTTCTCGCGCTCCAGGCACTGCCCGCGCAACATCGAGACTTCCGGTTGCACGTAGCGCCGGGAACGGCTTTCACGGTCGACCTGGGACAACTCAAGGGTGACCCGCTGGCAATCGCCCACACCGTAGGCGCGGTACGCATTGTTCAAATGATGGTCCATCGACCAACGGGTGCAGCCGACAACACTGACGGCCAGGGCAGCAATGATCACGATTCGCATGGGGGTTCTCCTGTCTTGTGCAGTGTATCGACCCTTCATCGAAAATCTTCAAGGTTGTTCATCTGTTCATGCAGAGTGAAAACAAGCGAATCATCGATAAGTAGTGCAAACGAACAATGACTACAACCAAAGAGCATAGTAGCCTTCCCCAGCGCTTGAACTCAGGAGTCCGTGCATGTCCGTCCGTCGTACCAAAATCGTCGCCACCCTTGGCCCGGCCAGTAACTCGCCGGAAGTCCTCGAACAGCTGATTCTGGCTGGCCTGGACGTTGCCCGTCTGAACTTCTCCCACGGCACCCCGGACGAGCACAAGGCTCGCGCCAAGCTGGTGCGTGACCTGGCCGCCAAGCATGGCCGCTTCGTGGCGTTGCTGGGTGACCTGCAAGGCCCGAAAATCCGTATCGCCAAATTCGCCAACAAGCGGATCGAGCTGAAGATCGGTGACCGGTTCACCTTCTCCACCAGCCATCCCCTGACCGAAGGCAACCAGCAAGTCGTGGGTATCGACTACCCGGACCTGGTGAAAGACTGCGGCGTGGGCGACGAACTGCTGCTGGACGACGGCCGTGTGGTAATGCGCGTCGACACCGCCACCCCGACCGAACTGAATTGCACCGTGATCATCGGCGGCCCGCTGTCGGACCACAAAGGCATCAACCGTCGCGGCGGTGGCCTGACTGCCCCGGCCCTGACTGAAAAAGACAAGGCCGACATCAAGCTCGCCGCCGAAATGGAAGTGGACTACCTCGCGGTATCCTTCCCGCGCGACGCCGCCGACATGGAATACGCCCGTAAACTGCGCGACGAAGCCGGCGGCACTGCCTGGCTGGTGGCGAAGATCGAACGCGCCGAAGCCGTGGCCGATGACGAAACCCTCGACGGCCTGATCAAGGCTTCCGACGCCGTGATGGTTGCCCGTGGCGACCTGGGTGTGGAAATCGGTGACGCCGAGCTGATCGGTATCCAGAAGAAAATCATCCTGCACGCACGTCGCCACAACAAGGCGGTGATCGTTGCGACCCAGATGATGGAGTCGATGATCCAGAACCCGATGCCAACCCGTGCCGAAGTGTCCGACGTGGCCAACGCCGTGCTCGACTACACCGACGCCGTGATGCTTTCAGCTGAAAGTGCGGCTGGCCCGTACCCGCTGGAAGCCGTGCAGGCCATGGCACGCATCTGCGTCGGCGCTGAAAAGCACCCGACCAGCAAGACCTCCAGCCACCGTATCGGCAAGGTCTTCGAAAGCTGCGACCAGAGCATCGCACTGGCGGCCATGTACACCGCCAACCACTTCCCGGGTGTGAAAGCGATCATCGCCCTGACCGAAAGTGGCTACACGCCGTTGATCATGTCGCGCATCCGTTCGTCGATCCCGATCTACGCGTTCTCCCCGCACCGCGAAACCCAGGCCCGTGCGGCCATGTTCCGCGGCGTCTACACCGTACCGTTCGACCCGGCATCGCTGCCGCCTGAGCAAGTCAGCCAGGCCGCGATCGACGAGTTGCTCAAGCGCGGCGTCGTGGAGAAAGGCGACTGGGTCATCCTGACCAAGGGCGACAGCTACCACACTATCGGCGGCACCAACGGCATGAAGATCCTGCACGTTGGCGACCCAATGGTCTGATTGACCGCTCGCTGAAAAACAAAAGCCCTGCCATGTGAATGGCGGGGCTTTTTGCATTGCAAATTGGCTTGTGTGTTGGCTTTACTGGCCTATTCGCGAGCAAGCCCGCTCCCACATTTGATCGCGTACATCCTGAAGAAACACGGTCGAATGTGGGAGCGGGCTTGCTCGCGAAGACGGCCGACCAGTCAACGCTCATTCATCTCCGAGTGATAAACCCCGACAACGCCGCAATCGCCTCCGGCGACTTCAACCTCTGGGTAAACAACGCCCCCTCCTCCTCGATGACCTTGCGCAACTGCTCGCGATCAACGCTTTTCATCAGATGCTTGCTGACCTGCACCGCGCCCGGCGCCAGGGTCTCAAACCGTCCAGCAATTTCCCGCGCCTTGGCCAGGGCCGATTCACCGCTGCCCAATGCCTCGGTGGCAATGCCCCAGGCGGCAGCCTGTTCGCCGGTAAACCCTTCACCCAACAGCAGCAACTCCGCCGCCTTGGCATGCCCCAGCAAGCGCGGCAGGATCAAGCTGGACCCAAACTCCGGACACAGCCCCAGGTTGACGAACGGCATGCGCAACCGTGCATCCCGGCTGACATACACCAGGTCACAATGCAGCAGCAGCGTCGTGCCAATTCCCACCGCCACGCCCGCCACTGCCGCAATCACCGGCTTGCGGCAGTTGAGCAAGCTGCGCATGAAATTGAAGACCGGGCTGTCGAGATCCGCCGGCGGTTGTTCGAGGAAGTCGCCAATATCGTTACCGGCGGTGAAGCACTCGCTGCTGCCCTGGATCAGCACGGCATTCACGCTGGTATCGGCATCCGCCTGCTCCAGCGCCTCGGCCAATTGGCTGTACATGGCGCGGGTCAGGGCATTTTTCTTGTCCGGGCGATTGAGCTGCAAAATCAGCAACCCGCGTTCGCGTTGCTGCAGGATGGCATCGGTCATGACAAATCTCGCGGCTGGGAAATTCAGCGCTCAACCACGGGGCAGGAACACATCGGCCAGCAGTTGATTGCGCGGCAGTCCGGCCAGGAACAGGCGCTTGGAAAAGGCCTCGACACTGGCCGGGTGCCCGCAGAGTAAAGCCAGAGTTTGCCGGGAAACAAGCCGCAGTTGCGCCAACGCCTGCGTCACCTCAGCCGCTGTCCATAGCTCAACGGTCACGTTCGGATGCGCACCAGCCAGCTGGGCCAATGGCCCGGCGAGGTAATGACCGCCCGCGTCATGGGCCAGGTGAATGACCCGGATGGCGCCCTGGTGATCCTGGCGCAAGGCCTCGCGCAACACGCCCCATAGCGGGCCGAGTCCGGTGCCCGAGGCCAGCAGCCAGAGCGGCCGCGATTGCCAGTCGGGGTCGTACTGCAAGGCGCCGCCCCGCAATTCGCCCAGGCGCAGGCTGTCACCGGCCTTGAATTGGCGGGCGGCGTCGCTGAATTCGCCGGGCAGGCGGCAATCAATGTGAAATTCGAGAAACGGATCTTCCTGGGGCAGGCTGGCCAATGAATAAGGCCGCGCAACGCTGCCGGCCCACAACACCAGATGCTGCCCCGCCCGGTAGCGCAAGCCGCGTTCGGGTTGCAGCCGCAAGCGCAGTACACTCGGGGTCAACCAATCGACGCTCAACACCGTCGCCGGCAACCCGTCACGCAGCGGGTCGAAGGCTTCGACCTGCAAGTCACCTGCGACCTGGCACTGGCACGCCAGGCGCCAGCCATCCTGGCGCTGCGCCGGGCTCAGGGCATCCGGCTGGTTGTCCTGGATATCACCCTGGCAACGCACCAGGCAGGCATGGCAGCTGCCGGCGCGGCAACTATAAGGCACGGCCACGCCCGCCTGGTTCAGGGCATCCAGCAGGTTGCTGCCGGCGGCTACCGACCAGTGGCGTTCACCGACGTGAAGTTCAGGCATCAAGGGTCTCGGATCAAAAAGGCGTCTACAGGGAATCACGCCCGGTAGAGTTTGACCATAGTCGGGTGTATCGGCCACCGTGGCGGGTTATACTGCCGCGCCTTTTTAGCGTCGCGCCTGCACCACTTTGGCGTGCCTTGGAAAGGTGGCTTCAGCCGACCGATGCAACACTGACGCCACCTTTATTGAATGTTCCCTTATAGAGGAGCGCGACTCATGACCGTGATCAAGCAAGACGACCTGATTCAGAGCGTTGCCGACGCCCTGCAATTCATTTCCTACTACCATCCCGTTGACTTCATCCAGGCGATGCACGAGGCCTACCTGCGCGAAGAATCGCCAGCGGCCCGTGACTCCATGGCTCAGATCCTGATCAACTCGCGCATGTGTGCCACCGGCCACCGCCCGATCTGCCAGGACACCGGGATTGTCACCGTATTTGTACGTGTAGGCATGGACGTGCGCTGGGATGGCGCCACCATGAGCCTGGACGACATGATCAACCAAGGCGTGCGTCAGGCCTACAACCTGCCGGAAAACGTCCTGCGGGCTTCGATCCTCGCCGACCCGGCCGGTGCGCGTAAAAACACCAAGGACAACACCCCTGCCGTGATCCACTACTCCATCGTCCCGGGTAACACCGTGGAAGTGGACGTGGCCGCCAAGGGCGGTGGTTCCGAGAACAAGTCGAAAATGGCCATGCTCAACCCGTCCGACTCGATCGTCGACTGGGTGCTCAAGACCGTTCCGACCATGGGCGCCGGCTGGTGCCCACCGGGCATGCTTGGCATCGGCATCGGCGGCACCGCCGAGAAAGCCGCGGTAATGGCCAAGGAAGTGTTGATGGAGTCCATCGACATCCACGAGCTGAAGAAGCGCGGCCCGTCCAACCGTATCGAAGAGATGCGCCTGGAGCTGTTCGAGAAGGTCAACCAACTGGGCATCGGTGCCCAGGGCCTGGGTGGCCTGACCACCGTGCTCGACGTGAAAATCATGGACTACCCGACCCACGCGGCTTCGCTGCCGGTGTGCATGATCCCCAACTGCGCCGCCACCCGTCACGCGCACTTCGTGCTCGACGGCTCGGGCCCTGCATCGCTCGAAGCGCCACCGCTGGACGCCTACCCGGAAATCGTCTGGGAAGCCGGCCCGTCGGCCCGTCGCGTCAACCTCGACACCCTGACCCCGGAAGACGTGCAGAGCTGGAAGCCGGGCGAAACCGTGCTGCTCAACGGCAAGATGCTCACCGGTCGCGACGCCGCGCACAAGCGCATGGTCGAGATGCTGAACAAGGGCGAAACCCTGCCGGTGGACCTCAAGGGTCGCTTCATCTACTACGTGGGCCCGGTTGATCCGGTGCGCGAAGAAGTGGTGGGGCCTGCCGGTCCGACTACCGCCACGCGGATGGACAAGTTCACCCGCCAGATCCTCGAGCAAACCGGCCTGTTGGGCATGATCGGCAAATCCGAGCGCGGCCCGACCGCTATCGAAGCGATCAAGGACCACAAGGCGGTTTACCTGATGGCAGTGGGCGGCGCGGCTTACCTGGTGGCCCAGGCCATCAAGAAATCCCGCGTCGTGGCGTTCGCCGAGCTGGGCATGGAAGCGATCTACGAGTTCGACGTGAAAGACATGCCGGTCACCGTTGCCGTTGATAGCAAGGGCGAGTCGGTACACATCACCGGTCCTGCCATCTGGCAGAAAAAGATCAGTGAAAGCCTGGCGGTTGAAGTTCAGTAAGCATTTCCCCTGCAAGGATAAAAGGCGACCACTACGGTCGCCTTTTTTTGTTTCATGCACCTCTCACTGTGGCGAGGGAGCTTGCTCCCGCTCCAGTGCGCAGCGCTCCCATTTTTTTGGGGCCGCTACGCGCCCCAGCGGGAGCAAGCTCCCTCGCCACAACAGCCATGCGCCTCATGCTATGGTGCTCGCCCCTAATTGCACTGTTCATCTTCGTATGATTGCGATTCCCCGTCCGCTGCGTTTGACCTTCTACTCCTTGCTGATCATCGCCGGCGCGGTACTGGCTGCCGCCCTGGCTACCCGCCACGCCGAACGCCTGGCCCTGGTGGATGACGCCGCCCGCGCCAATCAGCAGCTCATGCTTTATGGCAACTCCCTGCACACCCTGATCGAACGCTACCGCGCCCTGCCCGCCGTGCTGGCCCTGGACTCGGAAATGATCAGCGCCCTGAAGGGCCCGCTGGACACCGCCACCCAGGATTTGCTCAACCGCAAGCTGGAGCGCATCAACGGTGCCGCCCAGTCTTCCACCCTGGAACTTATGGACCGCAACGGCCTGGCCGTGGCCGCCAGCAACTGGAACCTGCCCAGCAGTTATGTGGGGCACAACTACGCGTTTCGCCCGTACTTCAGCCAGACCCTGAGCCAGGGCACCGGGCGTTTTTATGCGGTGGGCGTGACCACCGGGATTCCGGGGTATTTCCTCTCCAGCGCGGTGGTCGGCGAGAACGAGCAGTTCCTCGGTGCCATGGTGGTCAAGCTGGAATTCCCGGAACTGGAGCGCGAGTGGGCCCAGGGCAATGACTTGCTGCTGGTCAGCGATGCCCGGGGCATTGTGTTTATCGCCAATCAGCCGGGCTGGCGCTACCGCGCGCTGCGTCCGTTGTCGGACAGCGACCACGCCGAACTCAAGGCCACCCGCCAATACGACAAGAAACAATTGCTGCCGCTGGACACCGAAGCCTTGCAGCGCTTTGACGAAAACAGCCACCTGATGCGCGTCGACGGCCCCGACGGCAAGGCCAATTACATTTGGGAATCCCTGCCGCTGAAGGCCGAAGGCTGGACCTTGCACCTGCTGCGCAAGCCACAATTTGCCTTTGAAGACCAACGCAACGCCGGCCTCGCCGCCGCCGGCTCATGGCTGGCGCTGGTGTTCCTGGTGCTGTTCCTGACCCAGCGCTGGCGCCTCGCCCGCTTGCGCCAGCGCAGCCGCGAAGAACTTGAACAACTGGTGGAAGAACGCACCCGCGCCCTGCGCACCGCCCAGGATGGCCTGGTGCAATCCGCCAAACTGGCAGCGCTGGGGCAGATGTCTGCCGCCCTCGCTCACGAAATCAACCAGCCATTGACCGCCCAGCGCATGCAGTTGGCGACTCTGCGGCTGCTGCTGGACCATGGCCGGGTGGACGACGCCTACCAGGCCCTGACCCCGCTGGACGACATGCTCACACGCATGGCCGCGCTCACCGGCCACCTCAAGACCTTCGCCCGCAAGAGCCCCAGCGGCCTGCGCGAACGCCTCGACCTGGCGACGGTGGTGGACCAATCCCTACACTTGCTCGATGCGCGCCTGCGGGACGAAGCCATCGGCACCGTACTGGACCTGACCCGCCCCGCCTGGGTACGCGGCGACGCGATCCGCCTCGAACAGGTGCTGATCAACCTGCTGCGCAACGCCCTCGACGCCATGGCCGACAAGCCACGCAAGCGCCTGGAGATCCGTCTGCACGCCGATCAGCAGCTATGGCACCTGACCGTCAGCGACAGCGGCGGCGGGATTGCCGAGGAAAACCTCAACAGCGTGTTCGACCCGTTCTTCACCACCAAGCCGGTAGGCGACGGGCTCGGCTTGGGGCTCGCCGTGTCGTACGCTATCGTCCACGAACTTGGCGGGCGCCTGAGCGCCGGCAATCAAGGTGACGGGGCGATCTTTACCCTGACCTTGCCCATCGCGCTGGAGACGCCAGACCTATGTTGAACGCGGTGATTGTAGTCGATGACGAAGCCAGCATTCGCACGGCCGTCGAGCAATGGCTGAGCCTGTCGGGCTTTGAGGTGCAGTTGTTCGGCCGCGCCGAAGAATGCCTGGCGCAATTGCCCAGGGACTTTCCCGGGGTGATCCTGAGCGACGTGCGCATGCCCGGCCTCAGCGGCCTGGAGTTGCTGGCTGAAGTGCAGCGGCGTGACGCCGACCTGCCGGTGATTCTGCTCACCGGCCACGGCGATGTGCCGATGGCCGTCGAAGCCATGCGCGACGGCGCCTACGACTTCCTCGAAAAACCCTTCAGCCCCGAAGCCCTGCTCAGCAGCCTGCGCCGGGCGCTGGACAAGCGCGGGCTGGTGCTGGAAAACCGCCGCTTGCATCAGCAGGCCGATCACCGGGCCCAACTGGAATCGAGCCTGCTGGGGGTGTCCCGGGGTTTGCAGAACCTGCGCCGGCAAGTCCTGGACCTGGCCGGCTTGCCGGTCAATGTGTTGATTCGCGGCGAAACCGGCAGCGGCAAGGAACTGGTCGCCCGTTGCCTGCATGATTTCGGCCCCCGGGCGAAGAAGCCGTTTGTGGCGCTGAACTGCGCGGCGATTCCCGAGCAGCTGTTTGAAGCCGAGCTGTTCGGCCATGAAAGTGGCGCGTTCACCGGCGCCCAGGGCAAGCGCATCGGCAAGCTGGAATACGCCAATGGCGGCACGCTGTTTCTCGATGAGATCGAAAGCATGCCGCTGGCCCAGCAGGTGAAATTGCTGCGGGTGTTGCAGGAGCAAAAACTCGAACGGCTCGGTTCCAATCAAAGCATCAAGGTGGACTTGCGGATCATCGCCGCCACCAAACCCGACCTGCTGGACGAAGCTCGCGCCGGGCGTTTTCGCGAGGACTTGGCCTATCGCCTGACCGTCGCACAACTGCGCCTGCCGCCGCTGCGTGAACGCCGGGAAGACATTCCCCGGCTATTCGAGCACTTTGCACAAAGCGCCGCCGAGCGCCTGGGCCGCAACTTCGCGCCGCTGAGCGGACCCGCGCTGGGGCGCCTGCTCAGCCATGACTGGCCGGGGAATGTGCGGGAGCTGGCCAATGCCGCGGAACGCCAGGTGCTGGGGCTGGGTGAACCGGAGCCGGAAGGCATCGAAGCCGGGCAATCGTTGGCGGCGCAGCAGGAAGCATTTGAAGCCCATTGCCTGAAAGCCGCGCTGACCCGGCACAAAGGCGATATCAAGGCGGTGCTGGCCGAGCTGCAACTGCCACGGCGCACCTTCAATGAAAAAATGCAGCGCCATGGCCTGGCGCGGGATACGTTCCTCTAACCCGATCGTTCCCACGCTCCGCGTGGGGATGCAGCTCTGGACGCTCCGCGTCCGCCCTTAAAATCGTGACGCGGAGCGTCACAGGATGCGCTCCCACGCAGAGCGTGGGAGCGATCTTCGTCGGCGGATTTCCGCTCATCACCCTTCAATCATCAGCGATTTTCCGCTCAAAAAAATCTCCAAACCCTTCTAGACCGGGCCTTCATCGGCTTGGCACAGCTCCTGCTATAGCCCAGCCAGGCTGCGCTACCGCGCGCTCCACAAAAACAATTAGATGAAGGATCCTTAAATGGATAACTCCAACTCCCTGCCTCTGGGGTCGGCGGCTGCGCCGGCAAAAGAACGCACCACCTCCAGCCGTATCAGGTCGATCTTCAGCGGATCGGTCGGCAACATGGTCGAGTGGTACGACTGGTACGTCTACGCGGCTTTCTCCCTGTATTTCGCCAAGACCTTTTTCCCGAAAGGCGACACCACCGCCCAGCTCTTGAACACCGCCGCGATCTTCGCCGTGGGTTTCCTGATGCGTCCGATCGGTGGCTGGCTGATGGGCCTGTACGCCGACAAGGTCGGGCGTAAAAAGGCCTTGATGGCCTCGGTGTACCTGATGTGCTTCGGCTCTTTGCTGATTGCCCTGAGCCCGGGCTATGAAGCCATTGGTATCGGTGCGCCGATCCTGCTGGTTTTCGCCCGCTTACTGCAGGGGCTGTCGGTCGGCGGTGAATACGGTACCTCCGCCACTTACCTCAGCGAAATGGCGACCAAGGAACGTCGGGGCTTCTACTCCAGCTTCCAGTACGTGACCCTGATCTCCGGCCAGCTCATCGCCCTGGCGGTATTGATCGTGCTGCAACAATTGCTGACCACCGAACAACTGTACGACTGGGGCTGGCGTATCCCGTTCGCCATCGGCGCGCTGTGCGCGGTAGTGGCGCTGTACCTGCGTCGTGGCATGGAAGAAACCGAGTCGTTCACCAAGAAAGAAAAGGCCAAGGAAAGCGCAATGCGCACCTTGATGCGCCACCCCAAAGAACTGATGACCGTAGTCGGCCTGACCATGGGCGGCACCCTGGCGTTCTACACCTACACCACCTACATGCAGAAATACCTGGTGAACACCGTCGGCATGAGCATCTCCGACTCCACCACCATTTCGGCGGCCACGCTGTTCCTGTTCATGTGCCTGCAACCCATCATCGGCGGGCTGTCGGACAAGGTTGGCCGCCGGCCGATCCTGATCGCCTTCGGCGTCCTCGGCACGCTGTTCACCGTGCCGATCCTCACCACCCTGCACACCATCCAGACCTGGTGGGGCGCGTTCTTCCTGATCATGGCGGCGCTGATCATCGTCAGCGGCTACACCTCGATCAACGCCGTGGTGAAGGCCGAATTGTTCCCCACCGAAATCCGCGCCCTGGGCGTTGGCTTGCCCTATGCGCTGACCGTGTCGATCTTCGGCGGCACCGCTGAATACATCGCGCTGTGGTTCAAGAGCATTGGTATGGAAACCGGTTACTACTGGTACGTCACCGCGTGTATTGCGGTGTCGCTGTTGGTGTATGTGACCATGAAGGACACCCGCAAGCATTCGCGGATTACTACGGACTAAGGGTTCTGCCAGGATAAAAAAGGGGCTGTGTCAGTGTATGACACAGCCCCTTTTTCATTGGCGAACACTCCACCTGAGTGCACTATGATGCCCTTCCCCGAACCACCAGCAGGAAACCCGGCCATGTCCGACGATATCCATTTCTACGAACCCGCCAACGGCCACGGCCTGCCCCATGACCCGTTCAATGCGATCGTCGGCCCGCGCCCGATTGGCTGGATTTCGTCCCACGACAGCCAGGGCCGCTTGAACCTCGCACCCTACAGTTTCTTCAACGCGTTCAACTACATTCCGCCGATCATCGGATTTTCCAGCGTCGGGCGCAAAGACAGCCTGAACAACATCGAACAGACCGGTGAGTTCGTGTGGAACCTGGCCACCCGCCCGCTGGCCGAGCAGATGAACCAGAGTTGCGCGCCGGTATCACCCGAGGTCAACGAGTTTGAATTGTCGGGCCTGACGCCGGTGGCTTCAAAGGTGATCGCCGTGCCTCGCGTGGCCGAAAGCCCGGTGTCGTTCGAGTGCAAGGTGACGCAGATCATTCAACTGCAGCGCGCCGACAAGGAGCTGGTGCCAAGCTGGTTGGTGCTCGGCGAGGTGGTCGCGGTGCATATTGCCAAGTGGCTATTGAAAGACGGGGTGTACGACACAGCTGCCGCCCAGCCGATCCTGCGTGGAGGTGGCCCGGCGGATTATTTTCAGTTGGGGCCGGAAGCGCTGTTCAAAATGTACCGCCCAGGCGCCGCGCAACGCTGATTGGAACGAGATAAAAATGTGGGAGCGGGCTTGCTCGCGAAGGAGGCGTGTCAGTCCATGCATATGCCAACTGATCCACCGCATTCGCGAGCAAGCCCGCTCCCACACAAGCCGCTCCCACATTTGGATCAGCGGTGTTTTTAGTTGGCGGAAGTTGCCCAAGAGAGCTGACCGTCTTCATCTACATCGACCAAGCGCTCCAGTTGCAGAGCTGCGGCATCGTCGGCGTCGGAGGCAGTCTTGAACGTCTGTCCATCGAGGATCTTGTGAAAGCGCGGTGCGCCCATGCCATCCAGCGCCTTGACGGCGATGGCGGCGCTATAGCCACCCTCTTCTTCACGCACCAAGGCGGAAACGGCTTCGTGGTGGGCAAACTCTTTACGTGCCATGTTGCAGGTCCTGGCCAATGGGAAAGGCGGCCATTCTAAAGCACTAGCCCGCCAGTTGCAGGTACTCGCCATAGGCATTGGCCGCCGAGGCGTCGGTAAAGGTCTGGAAGTCCATGCTGCGAACCACCATGTCATTCAACAACTCGGTGAAGACCATCAGCGCCGGCGAGCTGAAGTAGGCACTCATCGCCTGCTCGCTGCTCCAGAAGCCCGACACCAACCACACATCCGGGTCGGCCAGGGAGTGCTGCAACGAGAATTGCAGGCAACCCTGAGCCTGGCGGCCCGGTTCGATCAAACTGCTCAAGCGTGCACCCAGTTCGGTGCTGTACCCGGTACGGGCACGGATAAAGGCCATATGGCTCGCGGGAATGGGGGTGGACATGTTCGACTCTCCCGTTGAGAAGTGATGCTCGGCAAGCACTGTGAGGGCGTGTTGCCACAGGATCAAAGATACGGGCGCGGGGTTGGATGCGGTTAGTCAATTCCTGCCGGCTTATTGCACAATCCTGCGAGATGCGTAGATATAGCAATCGGCCTGCGAAGTTTATTCCCGGCATGACTGCCGTATTTCAGGGGCATGACAGGCCCCGGCTTGCCTGATTCACGATTTTTCGCAGGATCAGGCAAGGATTGTGCAGAATCGAAATACCGCTTTTTGCAAAGCCGCCCTTAAGCTGTGCCCATCGTCAAAGCACCAGAGGATGTCCCATGTCGTCGCCCGAACTTCGCTCCAAACCCCTCGACGCCGATATGGAAAAGCAGCGCGCAGAACTCGCCGGCATCGTTCGCCGGCATACCTGGGAGGATGGTTCCTACGGCACGGCGATCACGTCGCTGTATCTCAACCGTCATAACTCCCCGCGTGAATTCACGCCGGTGCTGGTGGAACCCGCACTGTGCATCCTCGCCCAGGGTCGCAAGGAAGTGCGTTTGGCGGATGAAGTCTTCGCCTACGACCCGCTCAATTACCTGGTGTTTTCGGTAGCGATGCCGGTGGCCGGGCGCATCCTTGATGCCACGCCGGAAGACCCCAACCTGTCGATTCGGGTGAATATCGACCCGGCACAGATCACCGCACTGATTGCCGAAGCCGGGCCGATGGGCGTGCCCCCGCGCCCGACCTCCCGAGGGATGTATGTCGACCGCCTGGACAGCCAGCTACTGGACGCCGTGCTGCGCCTGACCCGATTGCTCGACGCACCGAAAGACATCGCAATGCTCGCGCCGCTGATCAATCGGGAAATTCTCTATCGCCTGTTGCGCGGTCCACAGGGTTATCGGCTGTATGAAATTGCCGTCGCCAACAGTCAGAGCCATCGGGTGAGCCAGGCGATCACCTGGTTGAACGGCAACTACGAACAGCCCCTGCGCATTGATGACCTGGCCAAGGAAGTGAACCTCAGCGTCTCGACCTTGCACCACCGCTTCAAGGCGATGACCGCCATGAGCCCGTTGCAGTACCAAAAACAGTTGCGCTTGCAGGAGGCTCGGCGGTTGATGATCGCCGAGGGCCTGGAAGCCTCGGCGGCGGGGTATCGGGTGGGCTATGAGAGCCCATCGCAGTTCAGCCGCGAATACAGCCGGCTGTTTGGTGCGCCGCCGTTGCGGGATCTGGCCAGGTTGCGCCAGAGCGTCTAACCACGGTTATAACACCGGATACTAATAATGTGGCGAGGGAGCTTGCTCCCGTTGGACTGCGCAGCAGTCCCATCTTTTGGGGCCAGTTCGCGCCCCAACGGGAGCAAGCTCCCTCGCCACAAGTACTCAATCAGCTGCGGTATTGGTGGCGTTCAATCCAGGCCACGAGGCAGTTGCAAGGTCACCCGCAAACCGCCCTCCCGCAGATTCTGCAAACTCACTTCACCGCCATGGCTGTGGGCAATGTTGCGGGCGATGCCCAGGCCCAGGCCGTAACCCTGTTGCTGCCCGGCCAGGCGGAAGTGCGGCTCGAAGACCTGCTCCAGGCGCTGTTCCGGCACGCCCGGCCCTTCGTCGTCGACGTGGAGGATGAACTCCGCGCCATCATCTTCGATATGCAAATGGGCGTTCTGCCCGTACTTCAGGGCGTTGTCGATCAGGTTGCCGATGCAGCGCTTGAGCGCCAGCGGCTTGCCCGGATATGTCGTAAGTGCCCGACCATGTTGGGTCACGCGCCCATTGCCGTTGGGCGCCAGGTACGGCTCCACCAGGCAGTCGAGTACGTGGTTGAGGTCCACCGGTTCGATGTTTTCGTGAATGTCGGTGTCTTTCACACACTGCAGCGCGCCTTTGACCAGCAACTCCAGTTCATCCAGGTCGCGGCCGAACTTGGTTTGCAGGTTCTCGTCTTCCAGCAATTCCACCCGCAACCGCAGGCGTGTGATGGGTGTGCGCAGGTCGTGGGAAATGGCGCTGAACAGCTGGCTGCGTTCGGTCAGGTAACGGCTAATGCGTTCGCGCATTGCATTGAACGCGCGGCCTACTTCCACCACTTCGCTGCCGCCGCCTTCGGCCACCGGCTCCACGTCGGCGCCCAGGGACATGTCCCGCGCCGCCCTCGCCAGGCGCTTGAGTGGACGGCTTTGCCAGTGCACCAACAGGCCGATAAACAGCAGCAGGAAGCCGCTGGTGAGCACGATAAACCACACCTGCTGGTATGGCAGGCCTTGTTCTTCGAGGCTGGTATACGGTTCGGGCAGCAAGGAGGCAATGTAGAGCCATTCGCCCTGGGCCAGCTGGATCTGGGTGACCAACACCGGCGGATTCACCGGTTCCAGGGTCAGCGCGTAATGCGCCCAGGAGCGCGGCAACTCATCGAGTTTCAAGCCGGCGTTGAAGATGCGCAGGTCTTCGGCGCTGACGAACTCCACCGAAACATGCACGTCGCTGCCCAGGGTCTGGCGCAACACTTCTTCGACAGCACCGAGCACTGCATGCTTGCGCGGGGTTTCCGGCAATACCGCCATGTCCAGGGGCTTATCGTTGAGCGTCACCACAAACCGGGTACCGCCCATGCTGCGCAACTGGTCCAGTACCAACGGCCGGAAGGCCACCGGCAACGAGCGGAAATAACTGACGCTGGCGGTCATCGAATGCGCCAGGCTGCGGGCGGCGGTTACCAGGCCTTCAAGCTGGGTAGCGCGCAATTGCGAGACCCAGATCACGCTGGACAACGCCTGGGCAAACAGCACCGCCAACAGGGTCAGCAGTAACATCCGCCCCAGCAGCGAACGCGGTACCGGGATGCGCCGGCGCAGTTCACGCAGGCGCTCAGTGGGCATTGCCGGCAACCACGCTGGCTGCCAATTGATAGCCACTGCCGCGCACGGTGCGGATCAGCCGGGGTGGTTTTTCGGTGTCGCGCAGGCGTTGGCGCAGACGGCTGACGGCCATGTCGACAATCCGGTCCAGGGGCATCAGGTCGCGGCCACGGGTGGCGTTGCCGATGGTGTCGCGGTCGAGGATTTGCTGGGGGTGGTCGAGGAACAGTTTGAGCAGGGCAAAATCGGCGCCGGAAAGAATCACTTCCTCGCCGTCGACGTGGAACAGCCGGTGGCTGACCATGTCCAGGCGCCACTCGCCAAACACCAGCACCTCGCCGCCGCTGCGCTCCTGGCCAAACTGGCAGCGCCGCAACAAGGCCTTGATACGGGCCTGCAACTCACGGGGGCTGAAGGGTTTGCCGATGTAATCGTCGGCACCCAGCTCCAGGCCGATGACGCGGTCGGCTTCGTCGGAACTGGCGGTGAGCATGATGATCGGCACCTGGGCCTGGCGTGGGTGCTGGCGGATCCAGCGGCAGAGGCTGAAACCGTCTTCGTCCGGCAGCATCACATCAAGGATCACCAGGTCGCACGGGGCTTCGTTCATCGCCTGGCGGAACCCCGCGCCATCCGGCACGCCGCGCACCTGGAAACCGGCGCGGCTGAGGTAGGTTTGCAGCAACTCGCGGATTTCCTGGTCGTCGTCGACCAGGAGAATGGATTTACTGATTACGCTCACGGGGTCCTCCTTGTTGTTATGGCCAAGCTTAAGTCATTTGTTGCCCTTGAGGCCGCCTTCGCGAGCAAGCCCGCTCCCACATTCGACCTCACTCATCCAGTTGGAATGGGATTGAATGTGGGAGCGGGATTGCTCGCAAAGAGGCCATCACTGCCTACGCAAATGCCTGCTCAAGCGCCACACCAGCACCTGTCAACCCTGAGTACGGTGCCGTCACCAGCCACACCGGAATGCCTTTGAAGTAGTCGCTCATGCAGCCCTTGTCGCCAAAACTCCTGGCAAAACCACTCTTGATAAAGAAATCGGCAAAGCGCGGGATCACCCCACCCACGATGTACACCCCGCCACGACCACCGGTGGTCAGCACATTGTTACCGGCGACGCGGCCCAGCCAGATACTGAACTGGTCCAGCACTTCCAAGGCAATCGGGTCGCCCGCCAGGCCAGCGGCAGTGATGGCCTCGGGAGTTTCCAGAACCGCCTCGTGACCGTCCACCGCGCAGATCGCCCGGTACAACCTGGGCAAACCGCCACCGCTCAAGGCAGTTTCAGCGCTGACATGGCCGATCTCATTGTAGATGTGCTGCCACAGCTGGGCTTCACGCGGGCTGCTCACGGGCAGGTCGACATGGCCGCCCTCCCCCGGCAATGCCGCCCAACGGCCATGGCCGAGGTCGAGCAAGGTGCCCACGCCCAGGCCAGTGCCCGGGCCAATCACCACCGCAGGGCGCAACGGCTCCGGCGTGCCTTCGCACACCACGCGGAATTCGTCGGGCTTCAGGCGGGTCATGCCCAGGGCCATGGCCGAGAAATCATTCACCAGCAGCAGCTCGTCCACCTGCAAGGTCTTGCAGAACGCAGTCTTGCTCAGGCGCCAGTGATTGTTGGTGAATTTAAATTCATCTCCACTCACCGGCCCCGCGACCGACAGGCACACCGCGCCAATCGAGCCGATGGCCAAGCCTTCTTCCTTCAGATAGACCTGGATCGCCTCCTCCGGGCTGGCATGATCCGCCGTCGCATGGACGCGGATCGAATGCAGCTCCTGATCCCGCCACAACGCAAAACGGGCGTTGGTACCACCGATATCACCGACCAGCGCTAGCTTCACTTAAGTGTCTCCAAGGCAGAGGTAAAGGCGCTGGCGCCCTGCTCTGCGGAGCTTGCAGCCAAACGCATAAACGCAAACAACTCGCGACCGGCCCCCACGTTATTGCCCAGAAGGCCCGTGGCAGGCGCGCGCGCGGCAAATTCTTCGGCGTCCACCTTAAGCTCCAAGGTGCCTTTGACGCCATCCACGCGAATGATATCGCCATCGCGCACACGTGCCAGTGGCCCGCCGCTCTGGGCTTCGGGGTTGACGTGAATCGCGGCGGGAATCTTACCCGAGGCGCCGGACATGCGCCCGTCTGTTACCAACGCCACTTTGAAGCCACGATCCTGCAACACGCCGAGGAACGGGGTCATCTTGTGCAATTCCGGCATGCCGTTGGAGCGCGGGCCCTGGAAACGCATCACCGCAACAAAGTCTTTTTCCAACTCACCGGCCTTGAACGCGTCGGCCAGGTCTTGCTGGTCCTGGAACACCACGGCCGGGGCTTCGACGATTTGATGTTCGAGGGCCACGGCGGAGACCTTCATCACACCCCGGCCAAGGTTGCCTTCCATAACCCGCAGGCCGCCTTCCGGAGAAAACGCACGGGCCACGGGACGCAGGATGGTTTCGTCGAGGCTTTCGACCGGGCCTTCACGCCATACCAGCTCGCCGTCCACCAGGAACGGTTCCTGGGTGTAGCGGCTCAGGCCATGACCGGCCACGGTGTTGACGTCGTTGTGCAGCAGGCCGGCTTCCAGCAGTTCGCGGATCAGGAACGACATGCCTCCCGCCGCCTGGAAGTGGTTGATGTCGGCCTTGCCGTTTGGATACACGTGGGACAGGGTCGGCACCACCTCGGAGAGGTCGGCCATGTCATCCCAAGTGAGGATGATGCCCGCCGACATGGCGATGGCCGGCATGTGCAGGGTGTGGTTGGTGGACCCACCAGTGGCGTTGAGGGCGATGATGGAGTTGACGATGGATTTCTCGTCGACGATCTCGCCGATCGGCGTGAAGCTGCCGTTGGCCTTGGTCAGGCGCGTGACCTGGTGCGCGGCTTCGCGGGTCAGGGCGTCACGCAGCGGCGTGTACGGGTTGACGAACGAGGCGCCCGGCAGGTGCAGGCCCATGACTTCCATCAGCAACTGGTTGGTGTTGGCGGTGCCGTAGAAGGTGCAGGTGCCCGGGCTGTGGTAGGACTTCATCTCCGATTCCAGCAGCTCTTCGCGGGTGGCCTTGCCTTCGGCGTAGCGCTGGCGCACGTCGGCTTTCTGTTTGTTGGAGATCCCCGACGGCATCGGGCCGCCCGGTACGAAGATCATCGGCAGGTGGCCGTAGCGCAGGGCGCCCATCATCAGGCCGGGGACGATCTTGTCGCAGATACCCAGCATCAGCGCGGCGTCGAACATGTTGTGGGACAGCGCTACCGCTGTGGACATGGCAATCACTTCGCGGCTCAGCAGGCTGAGCTCCATGCCTGGCTCGCCCTGGGTCACGCCGTCGCACATGGCGGGGGTACCGCCGGCGAACTGGCCAACAGAGCCGACCTCACGCAGGGCCTTTTTGATTTGCTCGGGGAAATGTTCGTATGGCTGGTGGGCCGACAGCATGTCGTTATATGACGAAACAATTGCCACGTTGGCGGCGTTCATCATGCGCAGGCTGTTTTTGTCTTCGGTGCCACACCCGGCCACGCCGTGGGCAAAGTTGGCGCATTGCAGCTTGCCGCGCATCGGGCCGTCGCTGGCAGCGCCGCGAATGAGCGCAAGGTATGCCTCACGGGTTGCACGGCTGCGGGCGATAAGCCGTTCGGTGACCTCAAGTACGCGGGGATGCATGTATAGAACTCCAGGCTAACGGATGTGGCGACCTGAGTGTCTATGCTGGTCAAAAGCCCGCCGCGAAGAGGTTGGCAGGGTGTTGCTTGACCAATCGGACCAGTTGATTCAGGTCACTCGTTGTAGATTGAACAAAATATTGCCACTAAAAAGGCTTGTTTTCTATTTTTATGCGAATAATCTTGTAATTCTTACAACAAATCGACGACAGGCACCTTCCAATGACTCTACGTATCGCTATCAATGGTTTTGGCCGTATTGGCCGTAATGTCCTGCGCGCACTTTATACCCAAGGCTACCGTCAGGATTTGCAGATCGTCGCCATCAACGATCTCGGCGACAGCTCGATCAATGCCCACCTGCTTAAATACGACACCGTCCACGGTACTTTCGACGCAGAGGTCGCTCATGATCAGGAAAGCCTGACCGTGAACGGTGACCGGATTGCCGTGAGTGCCATTCGCAACCCGGCCGACCTGCCGTGGGCTGCGCACAAGGTGGACGTGGTGTTCGAATGCACCGGTCTGTTCACCGACCGTGACAAGGCCGCCGCCCATATTACCGCCGGCGCGCGCAAGGTAATCATCTCGGCCCCGGCCAAGGGCGCCGATGCCACCGTGGTGTACGGGGTAAACCATGACATTTTGCGTCAATCCCACCAGATCATCTCCAACGCTTCCTGCACCACCAACTGCCTGGCGCCCGTGGCCCAGGTGCTGCACCGCGAGCTGGGCATCGAAAGCGGCCTGATGACCACCATCCACGCCTACACCAACGACCAGAACCTGACCGACGTCTACCACACCGACCCGTACCGCGCGCGCTCGGCCACCCAGAACATGATCCCGAGCAAGACCGGCGCTGCCGAAGCCGTGGGCCTGGTGCTGCCGGAACTGGCAGGCAAGCTGACCGGCATGGCCGTGCGTGTACCGGTGATCAACGTGTCGCTGGTGGACCTCACCGTGCAACTGAAAAAAGAAGCCAGTGCCGAGCAGGTCAACGCGCTGCTGAAAGAAGCCAGCCAGCACTCGAAAATCCTCGGCTACAACACCCTGCCGCTGGTTTCCAGCGACTTCAACCATAACCCGCTTTCGTCGATCTTCGACGCCAATCACACCAAGGTCAGCGGCAAACTGCTGAAAGTGCTGGCCTGGTATGACAACGAGTGGGGCTTCTCGAACCGGATGCTGGATAACTGCCTGGCGCTGTGCAACGCCGAGTAATGCTCGGCCTGTAGGAGCGAGCTTGCTCGCGAAAAACGCAAAACCACCGCGTTTATTCAGGATGCCAGCGATATCGTTGACGCCCTTCGCGAGCAAGCTCGCTCCTACAGTAATCCAAAGTGCCACTTGCCATTTGCGTTGATGATAAGCATTATCATTCGCTGCAAATCGGTCTGGTATCACTGTGAGCCAATCTCGTTTCAACCAAGTCTTCCTCACCCAACGGGTGATTTTGCTGCGCACCTTGCAGCGGATGGTGAATAACCACAGCACCGCCGAGGACCTGTTGCAGGAAACCTACCTGCGCGTTACCCGGGCCCTGAGCGAACGGCCGATCGACCACCTCGAACCCTTTGTCTACCAGACGGCGCGCAACCTGGCGCTGGATCACCTGCGCGCCCGCAGGATTCAGGCCCGCACCCTGCAGGAAGATGTCCCGCTGGACGTCCTGCAAAGCGTCGCCTCCCCCGTCAGCACCCCCGAAGACGCGACACAGGCCGAGCAATTGCTCGAGCACCTGAGTGTCAGCCTCGGCCAGTTGAGCGCCCGCCAGCAGCAGATATTCATCCTCAGCCGCCTGCACGGTTGCAGCTATCAGGAGATCGCCGACAAGCTCGACGTGTCCCTGAGCACCGTGCAGAAGGAACTGAAACTGATCATGGCCATCTGCATAGGTGTGGCCGAAAGACTGGATCGCCCTTAAGCTTTGGCGGCACAGTCTGTAGGACTATTGATTAAAACGTGGCGAAGACCCGAGGAACACCGTGACGGAACCGAATCAACGGCACCCCCATGAGCTGGCTCATGAGGTGTTGCAAGACGCGGCCATGGACCAAGCCCTCGACTGGCTGATCGCGTTGCAGTGCCCGCAACCCGGGCAGCAGGCGGAATTTGAAGCCTGGCTCGCCAACGACCCGTTAAACGCCGAAGCCTTCATCAAGGCCCAGACTGCCTGGGGCGGCGCGCCCGTTCACAGCGCTGCCGTCGCCCTGAATGCGCCACGCAAACCCAGCGCCTGGCGCCGTATCAAACCGCACTGGAAGCCCCTGGCCACTGCCGCCGTGTTGCTGCTGGGCCTGTTCAGCTTCAGCAACCTGCCTATGCGCCTGCAGGCCGACCATCTGACCGTGGTGGGCGAGCGCCAGCGCCTGCAGTTGGACGATGGCTCGAAAGTGTTGCTCAACACCAATTCAGCCTTCTCCAGCAGCATCAAGGACCACCAGCGCATCGCCCGCCTGTATCAGGGCGAGGCGTTTTTCGAAGTGCTGCCCAGCCGTGGCCTGCCCCTGGAAATCGACGCCGGCCCGGTGCGCGCCAGCGTGAGGGACACCTCTTTCGCGGTGCGCTACTTGAACGGTGAAGCCCAGGTTCAGGTACAGCGCGGTGATGTCGACCTGAGCAACACGTTTGACGACGCGCGGGTGCGCCTGAGCGCCGGTGAAAGTATCCGCATCGGGCCCAAGGGCTTCGGCCAACCGGCCAAGCTCGACACCACCAAGGACCTGGCCTGGGTCGAAGGCCGGCTGATCTTCGAAAACTGCCCGATGAGCGAAGTGCTGGCCGAATTGCGTCGCTACTACCCCGGCTGGATCGTCAACAACAACGACAGGCTCGCCAGCGTGGCCGTCACCGGCAATTACCGGCTCGACCAGCCGCTCGACGTGGTGCGCTCCCTGGCCCACATCACCTCGGCCAAGCTCTCGGAATACCCGGCGCTGGTGATCCTGAACTAAATGAGAATTATTTTTACTCGATAGCCAGCGACGATACGTCTCGTTATAGCCAATGCAACTGATTCCTATTTGATTCAGTGCGCAACTATAAGATTCGTACCTTCCGGAGCGCTCTCGATGTCGTCTCGTTTCAACCGCCGGTCCTCTTCGCCCGTTCGCCGCCAGGGCTTGTCGCTGCTGACGGCTGCAATCCTGTTGGCCGGTGCGCCCGTCATGGCCGCCACCGCCGCCGAGCCTGCCAGCCGCAGCCAGGGCAATTACAGCTTCAGCATCGAGCAGCAATCCCTGGTCTCGGCGCTGAACGCCTTCACCGCGGTGACCGGCTGGCAAGTCGGCCTGCCGGCAGAACTGGGCCAGGGTGTGTCGTCCCCTGGCGTGCGCGGCTCATTGCCGGCGGATAAAGCCCTGGACCGGCTGTTGGTGGGGACCAACCTGGGTTATCGCAAACTGGGCAACAACAACATCGTGCTGGAAAAACGCGTCGCCGTCGGCGCCATCACCCTGCAACAGATGACCATCAGTGCCACCCGCCAGGAACAGGCCGTGGACAGCGTGCCCAGCACCGTGACCGTGCACGACCGCGAAGAACTGGACCGCCAGAACGTCAACACCATCCGTGAACTGGTGCGTTATGAGCCAGGTGTTTCGGTGGGCGGTGCCGGCACCCGCTCCGGCAATGCCGGCTACAACATTCGCGGGATCGACGGCGACCGCATCCTGACCCAGGTGGACGGCGTCGAGGTGCCGGACAACTTCTTCAACGGCCCCTACGCCAAGACCCGCCGCAACTACGTCGACCCGGAAATCGTCAAGCGCGTGGAAATCCTGCGCGGCCCGGCCTCGGCCTTGTACGGCAGCAGCGCCATCGGCGGCGCGGTGAGCTATTTCACCCTCGACCCCAACGACATCATCAAGCCCGGCCAGGACTACGGCGCACGCCTGAAGACCGGCTACAGCTCCGCCGACGAGAGCTGGCTGACCTCCGGCACCGTCGCCGGTCGCGTGCAGGACTTCGACGGCTTGCTGCACCTGAGCCAGCGCAACGGTCACGAGATGGAATCCTACGACGGGAATAACGCCACCGGCCTGGCGCGCACCGGCGCCAACCCGGAAGATGCGCGCACCACCAACGTGCTGGCCAAACTGGGCTGGAACTACGGCGAAGACAACCGCCTGGGCCTGACCTACGAGAAGTTCAAGGACGATCGCGACACCAACCTGAAAAACGCAGTGGGTGGCCCGTTTGTCGGTGGCCAGGGCTTCAACTTCTACCGCGGCCGCACGGGCAACGACACCATCACCCGAGAACGCTTCGGCATCGAAAACAAGTTCGCCCTCGACTCGCCGATTGCCGATCACATCAAGACCAGCCTCAACTACCAGATCGCCAAGACCGACCAGACCACCGCAGAAATCTACCAGCCATCGCGCAAGGTATTGCGCACCCGCGAGACCCTGTACGAAGAGAAGCAATGGGTATTCGACGCGCAGTTGGACAAGGCTTTCAGCATCGGCGAAACCGACCATGTCGTGACCTACGGCACCACCCTCAAACAGCAGAAAGTCACCGGTTCCCGTGAAGGCGCCGCGACCTGCCTGGCGGTCGGCGCAGGCTGCACCGCCATCGGTGCACCAAGCCCGTCGGCCGCCGACAGCGTGAAAAAAGCCAGCGACTTCCCGGATCCGACCATCAACTCCTACGCGCTGTTTGCCCAGGACCAGATTGCCTGGGACAAGTGGACCTTCCTGCCCAGCGTGCGTTACGACTACATCCAGCTCAAACCCAAGCTGACCCAGGAATTCCTCAATACCGTTGACCCGACACGCATCTACGACCACAGCGACTCGGAAAAGAACTGGCACCGTGTAACGCCCAAGTTCGGCGTGACTTACGCCCTGACCGAGCAATACACCTGGTTCGGCCAATACGCCGAAGGCTATCGCACCCCGTCGGCCAAGGCCTTGTATGGCCGCTTTGAAAACCTGCAGCAGGGCTACACCGTCGAACCCAACCCGGACCTCAAGCCGGAAAGCAGCCGGGGCGTCGAAACCGGGATTCGCGGCAACTTCGACTCGGGCTCGTTTGATGTGGCGGTGTACTACAACAAGTACCGTGATTTCATCGACGAAGATGCCTCGGTTGCCGGTGGCACCGTCCAGCAGTTCGAAGCCAACAACATCAAGCACGCCACCATCAAGGGCGTGGAGGCCAAGGGCCGCTTGAGCCTCGACGCATTCGGCGCACCGCAGGGCCTGTATACCCAAGGCTCGATTGCCTACACCTACGGGCGCAATGACGACAACGGCGAACCGTTGAACAGCGTCAACCCGCTCAAGGGCGTGTTCGGCCTGGGCTATGACCAGCAGAACTACGGTGCTCTGGTCAGCTGGACCCTGGTCAAGAAACAGGACCGCGTCGACAGCACCACCTTCTTCGCCCCTGACGGCAACAGCGCCAACGGCCCGTTCAAGACCCCGGGTTTTGGCATCGTCGACCTGACCGGCTTCTACAAGGTCACCAACGACGTGACCATCAACGGCGGCCTGTACAACCTGACGGACAAGAAATACTGGAACTGGGATGACGTGCGCAGCTACGACAGCGTCGGCGAAGCCGGTGTGACCGGCCCGGCCAACCTCGACCGCCTGACCCAGCCGGGCCGCAACTTTGCGATCAACCTGATCTGGGACATCTGATCCATGGAGCCTCATCCCGACGCAATTTAATCCGCGCCGGGGTGAGGATTTTTTACTGTGACGCGTCTTCTGGTTCGTCTAGTTCATAACAGCCTGGCAACCAGACGCTTTCTCTTCTCAAGGACTCCCCGATGACCGCCTCCCCTACCGCAGAACGTGCAGCCCTGCGCTCCCAGCGCCTGAACCAGATCACCAACGAACCGCACACCAAGCTCGATGCGTTGGTGAAGGCCCATGCACCGTTTGAAACCCAGGCCAACTTCGCCCGCTTCGTGGTCGCGCAATACCTGTTCCAGTCGGAGCTGGTGGCGCTGTACAACGATGCCGAGTTGATCAAGATCGTCCCTGACCTCGCCGAACGCTGCCGTGCCGAAGCGGCCAAGCTGGACCTGGGCGACCTGGACACCGAAGTACCGGCACCGGTGGCCGGCGCGGTGAAAAACCCGAGCAAGGCCGAAGCCCTGGGGTGGCTGTTCGTGTCCGAAGGTTCCAAGCTGGGCGCCGCGTTCCTGATCAAGCGCGCCGTGGGCCTGGGCCTGAGCGAAACCTTCGGTGCCCGTCACCTGGGCGAGCCGGCAGGTGGTCGCGCTGAAGGCTGGAAGCGCTTCACCCGCACCCTCGACGCACTGGAATTCACCGCTGAAGAAGAAGCCGAAGTGGAGAAAGGCGCGATTGATGCGTTCGTGCGCTTCACCGTGTTGCTGGAACAGGCGTACGCTAGCGCCCCTGAACTGGCCTGATTCCCTGATTGGAATGCAATCAAATGTGGGAGCGGGCTTGCTCGCGAATGCCGTGGTTCAGTCACCAGATATATTGACTGAACCACCGCATTCGCGAGCAAGCCCGCTCCCACATTTTGATCCGGTTTCACTTTGAATCCTTCGTAAATCCATCCATGCAAACCGCACCCATGACCGGCAAAACCCAATCCTCATCCAAAATCGCCCGCGTCCTGTTCGGCCTGCTGGCCTACGTCAGCCTGGGCATCGGCTTGATTGCGATTGTGGTACCGGGCTTGCCCACCACCGAATTCATCCTGCTGGCCGCCTGGGCCGCCACCAAAAGCTCGCCGCGCCTGAGTGCCTGGCTGGAAAACCACCGGCTGTTCGGGCCGATCCTGTTCAATTGGCGCAATGGCAGGATCATCGCCCGCCGGGCCAAAGTCAGCGCCACCGTGAGCATGCTGCTGTGCGCCGGCCTGATGCTGGTGATGCTCGACCACGGCTGGCCGATCTACCTGGCCATCGCCGGAATGAGCATGGGCAACCTGTGGATCTGGTCGCGACCGGAACGTCTCCCGCAACCCACCTGACCCCCCCCACTACCGCTCATCGGCTCCCGCTCATGAACTGCCGGCCCAAGCCGATGTTCCGGGCATAGCGCCGAATGGACTCGCCTGAGCTTGCATACTAATAAGTCCATTCGCGGGTACTTCTATGTTCGACACCCTCTCCATTCGCTTGAAAATCGTGCTGTTGTCCGGTCTGTGCCTGCTGGGGGTGATTGCCCTGGTGGTCGGCATGAACCTGTACCAGACCAACCAGAACGACGAACTCATCAGCGATTCAAGCTCGCGAATGCTCACCGACAGTGTGCAGAACCTGCTGCAGGCCAAGGCCGCCGAGCAAGCGGTGCAACTGCAAAAAACCTTCGGTGAAAGCCTGTTGGTGGTGACGGCCCTGGCCGACCAGATCAAGGACCTGCGCACTCTGGCCGCCAAGCGCTCGCTGGATGCCGGGGCCTTGCGTGAAGAACTCAACCACAGCCTGAAAACCGCCTTCGACCGCAACACCAAGGTGCTCGGCATCTGGCTGTCGTTCGAGCCCAACGCCCTCGATGGCAAAGACAGTGAATTCGTCAATGATGCCGCCCGTGTGTCCAACGAAAAAGGCCGCTTTTCCAGCTACTGGAGCCGCGCTGGCGGTGAAGGCCTGAACACCGTGATGGTCGAGGATGACCTGACCAAGACCACCCTCAACCTCAGCGGCACGCCCTACAACATCTGGTACACCTGCCCGCGGGACACAAAAAACACCTGCCTGCTGGACCCGTATGAAGACACCGTGGCCGGCAAGCCGGTGTTGATGACCACCATTTCCCTGCCCCTGCTGGTCGACGGCAAAGTGATCGGCGTGGTCGGTGTGGACCTCGCCCTCAACGCCCTGCAAGCGGCGACCGATGCGGCGCAAAAAGAACTGTTCAACGGCGCCGGAATTCTCGAAATACTGTCCGGTAACGGCTTGATCGCCGGCTACAGCGGCGAGCCGGCCAAAGTCGGCAAAAACCTGGTGGACACCCTCGGTGCCGAAGGCAAAGAGATCGTGCAACTGCTGGCCAGCGATACCCGCAAGATCCGCGAGGAAGACGGCACGATTCGCGCCGTGTACCCGGTCAAACCGATTGCCGACGCCAAATCCTGGGGCGTGGTGATCAAACTGCCCAAACAAGTGCTGCTGGCAGACTCGCTCAAACTCCAGGCGGTGCTCGACAAGGCTCAGGCCAGTGGCACCGTCAAGGCGTTGCTGGTAGGCGCAGCCGCCGGGCTGCTGGGCCTGTTGCTGATCTGGCTGACCGCCACCGGCGTGACCCGGCCGATCAACAGCGTGGCCGCCATGCTCAAGGAAATCGCCAGCGGCGACGGCGATCTCACCCAGCGCCTGGCCTACGGTAAAAAAGATGAACTGGGGGAACTGGTGAACTGGTTCAACCGCTTCCTCGACAAGCTGCAGCCGACCATCGCGCAGATCAAGCAAAGCATCACCGAAGCCCGTGGCACCGCCGACCAGTCCTCGGCAATCGCGCGCCAGACCAGCGAAGGCATGCAGGTGCAGTTCCGTGAGATCGACCAGGTGGCCACCGCCTCGAATGAAATGAGCGCCACCGCCCACGACGTGGCCAACAGCGCCTCCAACGCCGCCAGCGCGGCCCGCGGCGCCGACCAGTCAGCCCGTGAAGGCATGCAGATTATTGAACGCAGCACCCGCGACATCACCACCCTGGCCGAAGAAGTCAGCAAGGCCGTGACCGAAGTCGAAGCCCTGGCGGTGAACAGCGAGCAGATCGGTTCGGTACTGGAAGTGATCCGCAGCATTGCCGAACAGACCAACCTGCTGGCCCTGAACGCTGCGATTGAAGCGGCGCGAGCCGGGGAAAGCGGGCGCGGTTTTGCGGTGGTGGCCGACGAGGTGCGCAACCTGGCCAAGCGTACCCAGGACTCGGTGGAGGAGATTCGCCTGGTGATCGAACGCATCCAGACTGGCACCCGTGGAGTGGTGGCGACCATGCATTCGAGCCAGACCCAGGCGCAGAACAACGCCGGGCAGATTCATCAGGCGGTGCAGGCCCTGGGCAAGATCAGCGATGCAGTAACGGTGATCAGCGACATGAACCTGCAAATCGCCAGCGCTGCCGAGCAGCAGAGTGCGGTGGCCGAAGAGGTCAACCGCAATGTCTCGGCAATCCGCACGGTGACCGAAACCCTGACTGGCCAGGCCACCGAATCGGCGGCCATCAGCAGCCAGCTCAATGCCCTGGCCAGCCAGCAGATGAAGCTGATGGATCAGTTTCGGGTTTGACCCGGGCTTGAAGCCAGTAAGCACCCAATGTGGGAGCGGGCTTGCTCGCGAATACGGTGGATCAGTCGGTACATGTATTGACTGACACACCGCATTCGCGAGCAAGCCCGCTCCCACACAAGCCCGTCCACATTTAGAATCGCGGTGCCTTATTGACCCGTCCAGGCTGCCACAAACGGCGCCAGGTCTTCTTTCGGCGCGGTACGCGGCGGGTTTTGTGGGGTGCCCAGGTAGAGGAAACCAATCACTTCCTCATCCGCCTTCAGCCCGAGGCCTTTGGCGACATGGGCCGAGTACGACAACTCACCGGTGCGCCACACCGCGCCGATCCCCTGGGCGTACGCCGCCAGCAGAATCCCGTGAGCCGCACAGGCCGCCGCCAGCAGCTGCTCGGATTTTGGCACTTTGAAATGTTCTTGCAGGCGGGCAATCACCACCACCACCAACGGCGCCCGCAGCGGGCCGTTCTGCGCCTTGTCGATCGCGGCCTGGGGCGCGTCGGCGTCCTGCAGGCGGGCGGCTTCGGCCAGCAGGGTGCCCATGCGCTCACGTGCCGCACCCTCCACCGTCAGGAAGCGCCAAGGGCGCAGTTGGCCGTGGTCGGGCGCGCGCATGGCAGCGGCGAACAGCAGGTCGCGCTGCTCCTGGGTCGGTGCCGGGTCCAGCAGTCGCGGCACGGAAACACGGTTGAGCAAAGCGTCGAGAGCCTGCATTGGCCACCTCCAGAGAAAAATGTGCGGTCATTCTAGCGGGAATGAATCGGATACCACCAAACGATAATTGCTCTTATTCAATCCGCCCTGCCCTGTTAGACTTTGCGGCCTTATTTTCAGCCTACGTTCAGGAAGACTGATGTCCCGTTCGCCCCTTCGCCTGTCTGCACTGTTGATGGCCTTGAGCCTGAGTGCCTGCGATGACGCCCCGCGATTCACCAAGGCCGAGCCTGGTGAAGCGCGTGCCGGTGGCGCGACCACGGTGAGGAAGACCGACCAGAACGCCTTCTCCCTGCCCTCGGCCAACCTGTCGCCCACCCGGCGCCTGGACTTCAGCGTCGGCAACAGTTTCTTTCGCAGCCCCTGGGTGATTGCCCCGTCCACCACCACTGCCCGCGACGGGCTGGGGCCGCTGTTCAATACCAATGCCTGCCAGAACTGCCATATCAAGGATGGCCGTGGGCATCCGCCATTGCCCGATGCGCCCAACGCGGTGTCGATGCTGGTACGCCTGTCGATTCCCGATGCGCCGCCCTATGCGAAGGTCATCGAGCAACTGGGTGTAGTCCCCGAGCCGGTCTATGGTGGGCAATTGCAGGACATGGCCGTGCCCGGCGTCGCCCCGGAGGGCAAGGTGCGGGTCGACTACACACCGCTCGACGTCCGCTTCAAGGACGGCACCGTGGTCGAATTGCGCAAGCCTGCCCTGCAAATCACCCAGCTCGGTTATGGGCCGATGCACCCCGACACGCGCTTCTCGGCGCGGGTTGCACCGCCGATGATCGGCCTGGGGCTGCTCGAAGCGATCCCCGACGCCGACATCCTGCGCAACACCGACCCGAAAACCGCCGACAAGGAAGCCATTGTCGGGCGGGCGAATTGGGTCTGGGACGACGCGCAACACAAGACCGTACTCGGTCGATTTGGCTGGAAAGCCGGGCAACCGAACCTCAATCAACAAAATGTTCACGCGTTCTCTGGTGATATGGGCCTGACCACCTCCCTGAGACCGTTCGATGACTGCACCGATGCACAAGTGGCCTGCAAACAGGCGCCCAACGGCAATGGCCCGGATGGCGAGCCTGAGGTCAGCGACAACATCCTGCGCCTGGTGCTGTTCTACACCCGCAACCTGGCCGTCCCCGCCCGCCGCGACGTCAACGCACCGCAAGTGCTGGCCGGGAAAAACCTGTTCTACCAGGCCGGTTGCCAGGGCTGCCACACCCCGCAATTCACCACGGCGCCCACCGCCGCCGAACCTGAATTGGCTAACCAGGTGATTCGCCCCTACAGCGACTTGCTGCTGCACGACATGGGCGACGGCCTCGCCGACAACCGCAGCGAATTCAAAGCCAGTGGCCGCGACTGGCGCACGCCGCCGTTGTGGGGCATTGGCCTGACGCAAGCCGTCAGTGGCCACACCCAGTTCTTGCATGACGGCCGCGCCCGCAACCTGATGGAGGCCGTGCTGTGGCACGGCGGTGAAGCCCAGGCGGCGCAGCAGCATGTGTTGTCGTTCAATGCCGAGCAGCGCGCCGCGTTGCTGGCATTTCTGAATTCTTTATAAGCTTTGTCCTAATTACAGAAGGGAGCTCGACATGTTCCGTCCCAAGTTGTTGTTCACCAGCCTGGCCGCCCTCGCCCTCGGTGCGTGCTCGCCCCAGGATCCGCAAGCGGTGACCTCGGCGGCCATCGCCAAGCAAGTGATCCTGCCGACCTACAGCCGCTGGGTTGAAGCCGACCGCCAACTGGCCGTCAGCGCCCTGGCCTACTGCCAGGGCAAGGAAAGCCTGGAGACCGCCCGCGCCGACTTCCTGCACGCGCAAAAGGCCTGGGCCGAGTTGCAACCGCTGCTGATCGGCCCGCTGGCCGAGGGCAACCGCTCGTGGCAGGTGCAGTTCTGGCCGGACAAGAAAAACCTGGTGGGTCGTCAAGTCGAGCAACTGGTGACCGCCCAACCACAGATCGACGCCGCCACCCTGGCCAAATCCAGCGTCGTGGTGCAGGGCCTGTCGGCCTACGAATACATCCTCTACGACGCCAAGACCGATCTGGCGGACGAGACGCAAAAAGCCCGCTACTGCCCGTTGCTGGTAGCCATCGGCGAGCGCCAGAAACTGCTGGCCGAAGAGATCCTGTCGAGCTGGAACAGCACCGACGGCATGCTGGCGCAGATGACCAAGTTTCCTAACCAGCGCTACGCCGATTCCCACGAAGCCATCGCCGACCTGCTGCGGGTTCAAGTGACTGCGCTGGACACCCTGAAGAAAAAACTCGGCACCCCGATGGGCCGCCAGACCAAGGGCATCCCGCAACCGTTCCAGGCCGATGCGTGGCGCAGCCAGTCGTCCCTGCAAAGCCTGGAAGCCAGCCTGGCTGCCGCCCAGACCGTCTGGGTCGGCGTCGACAACAAAGGCCTGCGCGGCCTGTTGCCTGCCGATCAAAAGCCATTGGCTGACAAGATCGACGCCGCGTATGCCGCCTCCCTGAAACTCTTCGCCAGCAACCAGCGTACGCTGAATGAAATGCTGGCCGACGATGCCGGGCGCCAGCAACTCAACGATATCTACGACAGCCTCAACGTCGTCCACCGCCTGCACGAAGGCGAGCTGGCCAAGGCGCTGGGCATCCAACTGGGCTTTAACGCCAACGACGGTGACTGATGATGCTCAGGCGACAGGCTTTGGCCCTCGGCAGCGTGCTGCTCAGTGCGATCACTTTGGGCGGCTGGACGCTGTTCAAGCAGAAGGGCAAAAGCCCGCTGCTGCTCTCGGCGCGGGATGACAGTGATGGCAGGCACTACGCCGTCGGCTTTCGCCTGGACGGCAAGCAGGTATTTGCCACCGAGGTCGGCCAGCGCTGCCACGACATCATCAACCACCCGACGCTGCCGATTGCGCTGTTTGTCGCCCGCCGGCCGGGCACCGAGAGTTACCTGATCGACTTGCGGGACGGGGCGCTGCTGCAAACCATCACCTCCAAGGCCAATCGCCACTTTTACGGGCATGCGGTGGTGCACAAGGATGGCGAGTGGTTGTATGCCACAGAGAACGACACGTCTGACCCGGGTCGCGGTTTGCTGGGTGTGTACCGGTTCGAGGGTGAGCGGCTGGTGCACACCGGGGAGATTTCCACCCATGGCATCGGGCCGCACCAGGTGTCGTGGATGCCTGATGGCGAGACGCTGGTGGTGGCTAACGGCGGGATTCGCACTGAGGCTGAGAGCCGGGTGGAGATGAACCTGAATGCCATGGAGCCGAGCCTGGTCCTGATGAAGCGCGACGGGACGCTGTTGAGCAAGGAGACCCTGGGCCAGCAGATGAACAGTGTGCGGCATATGGGGATTGCCAGCGACGGGACGATCCTCGCGGGGCAGCAGTTCATGGGGGCGTCTCATGAGCGGTCGGAGTTGCTGGCGATCAAGCGACCGGGGCAGGCGTTTGTGGCGTTTCCGGTGGCGGATGAGCAGTTGCAGGCCATGGGGCACTACACGGCCAGTGTGGCGGTGCACAGCGAGTTGCGGCTGGTGGCGTTGACGGCGCCACGGGGGAATCGATTCTTTATCTGGAACATGGACAGCGCGCAGTTGCTGCTGGACGGGCCGTTGCCGGATTGTGCCGGGGTGGGTGCGGTGGCTGACGGGTTTGTGGTGACTTCCGGGCAGGGCCGTTGCCGGTTTTATGATTGCCGGCAGGTGCCGTTGGTGGGCAAGCCGCTGGAGTTGCCGGCGGGGCTTTGGGATAACCATCTGCATCTGGTTTGATTGGGGGGCATATCCGTTGCTGCGGTAACGGCGGCTTATGGTTCCGCTCTTACAGCGGCTCACTTTTGAAAAGCGCAAAAGTAAGCAAAACGCTCTTGCCCCACCACTCG